>NZ_CP007203.1:3334116-3335868 GCF_000340565.2 Nodularia spumigena CCY9414 | reverse complement strand
GAAAGTGATTTGTTAAAAGATGCTCCCTTGTGTAGCCTCAGAGATAAAGCAATTCAAGAATTTCTCGATGGTGCAGGAATTTAAAGAGGCAGGGGGGCTGGGTGCTGGGTGCTGGGGGGAGAAGACGGTAACTTCCCAATGACCAATAGACATCTGATTACAAATAATGTAGAGACGTTCCATGCAACGTCTCTACAAGGGTGATGAAAGACGCATATTTAAATTCGTTCGATGACTAATGACTAATTACTAAGGATTAATTTCTTGGGTAGACCACTCTTCTTGCTCATCGCGGCAGTAAATTCGGCGATTTTGTGGTTCACCCCGCAATTCTAAATGGTCTACTTCCAGGGGGTCGAGTAGCAGTAGGCAAAAATTCGGCACTGGCTGGGCGGGATTAGGTGGTGATGGCTCAAAGGCTGCTGGTTTATCTACTCTGGGTTTACCAGGATCAGGCCAAGCAAATTGTAAACGCGCTGCATCACTTAATTCTTGCCAAATTTTGATCCGGGCTGGTTGGAAAATAGGGTGAGAATTATCATCTCTAATTAAAGTTAAGCAGCCAGAAAGCCGAAATTGTTCTCGCGTGTTGGGGAAGTACCAACAAATCTCTGCCCAAGGTTGTTGTTGTATTTGGTCAACTTTATCACTACGGGCATCAGTAATAAATTTTAACTGGTTGCTATCTTCCAGAAAACCACGAAAAACAACGGTACGGTTAGCAGGACGATTATTTTCCCGGACTGTTGCTAGTTGTAGGTAACGGGCATAAGCTAGGCTACGATTACGATGCAACGCACGAGCGATCGCACTCCGCCAAGGAGCAATAGACATTATTCTAATTACCTACCATTGTAATCTTTGCTGCTTAACTTCTAAAATATCTCAATAATCCTCAGTAAACGCTTTTCGTAACAGCGAATGGGGCATAAACTGATCATACTTTTGCAGTTCGAGGGCTTCTTGCTGTTTGAGCTAAATATTCTGCGGTAATTATTTTCTCACACAGTGAAACAAGTTCTGTTGGCAGATGTTTAAATTTATGCGGTTCGTTTTTTCAAAACTTTGCGTAAGTCCTGTTTAAAAATTTCTCTACACTCCGAACAAATATTTCCACACCCATTGCTAAGGCAGTTTCATCAAAATCAAATCGGGGATGATGATGGGGATAGGCTAAATTTTTGGCAGGGTTGGCAGATCCGAGGAAGAAATAACAACCAGGGACTTCTTGTAAGAAAAATGACATATCTTCACCGCCCATAGTTTGGCACTCTGGGACGATACCGATAGGGGTTTCAATCACTTCTTCTGCTACTGACTTCACCAGTTCTGCTATACCCGCATCATTGATGACTGGTGGATAAAGACTCCAGTATTCTAAGTCATATTTTGCCCCATGACTTTGACAAACTCCGGCGATGATTTGCTCAACTCGCTGGTTAAAAAATCCTTTTAAATCAGGGTTAAAGTATCTGATAGTACCACTCATGCGGGCTTGATCAGCAATAATATTCAGCTTCGTTCCTGCATGAAGTTCGCCGACTGTTACCACTGCGGAATCAATGGGGTTGACGTTACGGGCTACAATGGTTTGTAGGGCATTGACAATTTGGGCAGCAACGATGATAGAATCAATGGTTTGATGAGGCATAGCACCATGTCCACCTTTACCCAAAATGGTGCAGTTAAAGCACTCTACAGATGCCATTAACGCCCCAGGACGGACACCTACTGTCCCTAATGGCAAATTAT
>NZ_CP007203.1:3204954-3334056 GCF_000340565.2 Nodularia spumigena CCY9414 | reverse complement strand
CACAAACGGATCTTCAAAGGCGCTATCAATTCGCCGCTACTGATTCCACTGAGATTAAATCCCAGTTTTACCGCTACTTTTCTTAAAATATTGGCAGCCCCATTCGCATCTGCATTTATTTTTAGTCCGCTAGAAGCCTGATACAAACCACGACTAACTCTTCTTCCTGACGCTTTCCACCCTTCTGGTTTGGAACCAAATACAGGTAGAAAATCGCCATCAACGTAGGATGCTTTAGAAGTGTAAGATTCTTCCGTTTCTATAAACTTGATGCCATATTGCTTACATAATTGGGCAATACGGTCTTTTAATCGTGCAGTAGGTATTTGGACAAATTTCTGATTAGTTTTTGAACCCAGATTTATCTCTTGTCTGTGTCCTTTGTTCCAACCAAATACAATACTACCAATCTGAAATTCTAAACAATGGTTGACTACAATTCTTGCTGCTTTATTTACTGCATCTCTAACTTGTCTGTTACGTTTCTCGGTTATACCACCTAATTGTTTACTCCAGAATCCTTGGGGTTGATTCTTTTTAAGGACTGATACCCGTTTGTTGTACCATTGATTTAAGCTTTTGAGGTGCAATCCATCAACAATAAAGCTAGTGGCTGTATTACTTACACAAGTTAGCCAATTGTTTAAGCCTGGATCTATACCTAGGACTTTCTCAAAGTCTAATTCTACTTTTATTTCTTCAACTGAATAAATAAACTCAGCATAGAAACATCCATTGCGAGGACAAATCCGAATCTCTTTTAGATCAGAATATTTTAAGTTTGACGGCATCGGTAAATAGAAGGCATCTATTCCGAACCATGCTTTAACTTTAGTGCCTAGAGGAAAGCGTAATTGCCCATTCTTCAATTTGACATCTGCGCGAGGGAAAGTAACTAACTTGAGAGCGTTTTTCTTATACCCTGGTAATTTTGGACGCTGCTCAACAGTTCCACCTTTAACGCCTTTGAGCAATCCAATAAACGACCGAAATGACTCAAATACAGTTGTTAAAGTTTGCTGTGCTACGTGGGAATAAAGAGCCTGAAAATGAGCGTTAGATTTCAATAGCCGATGCAACTCAGCTTTGCTCGGTATCTTGCCAGTTTTAAAGAATAACTGGCGAGAATAATATAGTCCACAGTTAGCAAGTTTGTTTGACTGTTCGCAAACAAACTCTAAGATGGCTCTCAATTCTTTGTCTGGACTGATTAAAACTTGTTGGCAACCATAATTAGACATTTTTTTGATTTTCGATGTATTGCTTAATAACTGAAATCGGCGCACCCCCAACAGTTGAAACAAAATAGCTATTTGTCCAAAGTGTTGGTAGCCGACTTTTTAGCCAAGGAAACTCTTGTCTCAAAAACCGAGATGAACGTCCTTTCATATATCGAATTAATTTTGCAATTCCAAATTGAGGATCTACCTCGACTAATATGTGTACATGATCTGGCATTACTTCCATCTCGATAAGTTCGCTCTTGAACTCTGTAGCTACTTCCTGCAAAATAGCTTTAAGGCGAACATCTACACCTTGAACTAAAACTTTCCTCCGATATTTGGGACACCAGACAACATGGTATTTACAAGAGTAGGTAATATTGTTGTTTGATTTGTATTTTTGGATCATTCCGTAATTATACAGCTTTGAGCTAAATAACAATTTAAAGATTATATGAAGCTAGTCCTATATATCTTTTTAATGCGGCTAAAGCCGCACCCGACTTATCCCCATGTCTGAAGCCAGGGGCTTGCGTCTCGTTTTTCGGTCAAAATTGCTTCGTGATCCGGACTCGGTATATTAGACATCCACCGAATTTCAATATGTGTATTCGGTGAACCCTTGTAGAGACGTTGTATGCAACGTCTCTATCTACATTCTTTGTTACCAGATGTATATTGAATCAACCACCAGCTACAGCCGGGACAATACTCACTTCATCACCATCTTTGAGTGGTGTCTCTATCCCATCTAAAAAGCGGATATCTTCGCTATTAACATAGAAATTTAAAAAGCGCCGGGCTTGTCCTTTTTCGTCACATAACCGGGCTTTAATACCAGGGCAATTTTGCTCTAGAGAATCGAACAGTTCGGAAACCTTACTACCACTACAGGTCAGGGTAGCTTGGTTATTTGTGTATTTTTGCAGCGCCGTGGGAACTAAAACTTTAACAGCCATAGAAGTAGAAATTTAAGAGTGAAAGGGGAGAGTTAAGAGTATAGTTAGGAGTTGAAAGTTAGGAATAAACCTCTTAACTCACAACTTCTAACTATACGAGGACTTGTTGCCATTCCAAGCGGTCAAGTGTACGAGAGCGCTCTAAGGCACGTTCAAAGCTATCTAGTTTAGCATCAATTGTCAAAGGTTCACCGACGTAACCTTGGACTGCTTCTTGGGTTTTCAAACCATTACCAGTGATGTAAACTACTGTGGTTTCATCTGGGTCAATTTTGCCGGCTTCGACTAATTTTTTCAGTACAGCAATAGTTGTACCACCTGCTGTTTCTGTGAAAATGCCTTCTGTTTCTGCGAGTAGCTTGATGCCGTCAATAATTTCAGCATCATTAACTGATTCAATATTACCGCCAGTTTTACGAGCTAGTTCAAGAGCATAAACACCGTCGGCAGGATTGCCAATTGCCAATGATTTAGCAATTGTATTCGGTTTCACTGGTTTAATAAAGTCGCGTCCTTCTTTAAATGCTTGGGCGATGGGTGAACAACCTTCGGGTTGAGCGCCACTGAAACGGATATCTTTACCTTCCACTAAACCGACTTCGACAAATTCTTGGAAACCTTTATAAATTTTGGTAAATAGGGAGCCAGAAGCCAGGGGAGCAACTACATGATCTGGTAGTTCCCAACCGAGTTGTTCTGCAACTTCAAAGCCTAAAGTTTTAGAACCTTCAGAATAATAAGGGCGTAAATTAATATTGACAAAACCCCAACCGTGTGTATTGGCAACTTCTGAGCAGAGACGATTTACCTGGTCGTAGTTGCCCTTGACTGCCATCAGCGTGGGACTGTAGATTAAGCTACCCAGGATTTTGCCGGCTTCTAAATCTGCGGGAATGAATACACAACAATCTAAGCCGGCATGAGCGGCGATCGCAGCTGTAGAATTAGCCAAGTTACCAGTGCTAGCACAAGAAACGGTGGTAAAACCTAATTCACGCGCTCGGCTGAGAGCCACTGACACCACCCGATCTTTAAAGCTCAGGGTGGGCATATTTACTGCATCATTTTTAATATAAAGCTGATTTAAACCCAGGCGACGAGCCAGGCGATGGGAACGTACCAGGGGAGTCATACCTGTTCCCACATCAATTACATTATTAGTTGCGACTGGCAAAAAGGGACGGTAGCGCCAAATGGAATTGGGACCGGCGGCAATTTTTTCACGGGTAATCGTCAGACGTAACTCACTGAAATCATACTTGACTTCTAGTGGTCCAAAGCATAACTCACAGACATGACTGGCTTTAAGTTCGTATTCCGTACCACATTCTTTACACTTTAAAGCTTTTAAAGTCGAAGTTGTTGATTGGGTATCTTTGGTGATTGCCTGAGTCATAAATGAAGCCTTCCCTGTTTTGTTAGTCAACTATCGTCTGATACTAACATGAGTCAAAATACTCGTCAAACATACCCGACTATTTTTGTCGGGTATTGTGGTGTAATTTATTTCACAGTTAGGTTTAACAAGGACTCAATCCCTTAGACAGAGCGGTAAATCAGGTATCACACACCATTAGTCAGAGGAGAAGCGACTTCTAAGTTCTTAGGATGGACTTGAGGACATGAAAAGCCGTGAAGCCTGAAGAGTCGGGACTGATTCGGTGCGTCTCACCCTTGCTAATTCAAGGTATTTGACAGGAGCGATCGCTATGACAATGACAGGACTGGATATTTTTGATACCACAATTCAAACGACAATTCCTTGGGTAAATGACTTGTGTAATAAGCTCGGCTGGGAAAGTAAACACCAAGTCTTTCAGGCGTTGCGTGCTACATTACACGCTTTGCGCGATCGCCTGACTGTACCAGAAGCGGCACATTTAGGAGCGCAGTTACCCATTCTCTTAGGGGGATTTTATTACGAAAACTGGCGACCTGGAGCAACTCCCACCAAAGAAAGGAATAAAGAAGCATTTTTACAGCATATCCGTGATTATTTCCGCAACACAGACCCCGAAGTTGATGCGGAACGTGTAGTGCGTGCGGTATTCCAGCTACTGGCTGAACGCATTACCAGAGGTGAAATTGAAGACGTTATCAATATGTTACCGCCGGCTTTGCGAGAACTCTGGCCTGAAGAAGTCAGAGCTTAATCAAATTCAACGAGGAACACAGATGGAGTACGAAAAATTTGTGGATGCGGCTGGTAAGTTACCTTTTATCCCAGATAGAGAGACAGCTGACGCTGCTGTGAAAGCAGTTCTGGGCATTTTAGCCAGTAAACTAGAGGATGAACAAGCTCACCAGCTCAGTGACAGTCTGCCTGAACCTCTAAACTATGAAAGACTGCATTCTCACCAAATCAGAAAGTTACCTATTTCTGCTGACGAGTATATTGCTGTGATTTGCGAACAATTCAAATTGGATGATATTCAAGCTAGTGAGCTAATCCAGGAAACGCTGCGAGTTACCAAAGAAGCAGTCAAAGACAAGATTAATGAATTTACATCCCGTCTTCCTGCTGACTGGAGTGCTTTAATTGAGGCGGCTTAGGAATAAAATATAGAACCTCACCCCCAACCCCTCTCCTTACTAAGGACAGGGGAGAGTTTCTTAACCGAAATCTGCTTTCAAAATTAGCCTCCACTGACAGGGGGAATTAGCACAACTTCATCACCATCTTGCAGTAGGCTATCTGGTTCGACAAATATTAAATTAATGCCAAAACGGGTAATATCACGCCATTGGCTGAGTTGTGGGTGTTCCGCAATCAGGCGATCGCACACTGCCTTTACTGGTGTATTATGAGGCAATTCCAGTATGAGTTCTGACACCCCATAGGCTTCTTGATAAGCAGCGAACAACTTGACGGTTACCGTAATTGTAGACTGGGACATATAGCAAAAGTCAAAAGTCAAAAGTAGGGGCGGGTATGGCTACGCCACGCAAGCTATCATAGATATCATTCAATAAACAAGGCGGGCATCTTTGCCCGGACCCACAATATTAGTAAACCCACCCCTACTGTGAATTGGTTTGGGAATTTTATCATATCCTAAGCACCCTGTCCTTCTCTAATCTTCTCTCCCAGCCCTCCCTGACAAGGGCTACGATGTACACACATCTGGAATTCCCCCCCCCTTAATCCCCCCTTAGAAAGGGGGGAGATCAGACATCGGCTTCTATTTCAGTCGCAGCCGAAGCTTGATCCCTACTGAGAAAGGGGGGAGATGAGAAATCGGGTTTGTCAGTTCAATAAAGCTGCTCTAATTTCTGGAAGTCTCGCTGGACTTCTAGCCACAAAGCTTTATTATTAGGGTCTGTTTTGAGGGCTTTTTTGAGATAAATTCTGGCTTTCAACAGTTGATTTTCGGAAATTAAAGCTCTTCCCCAGATTTGATAAGCTACGGCTTGCCATTGGCTAACTTCTCTGTCTGTGGGTAAACGTGCTGCTAAAGCTTCCGCCAGGGCGATCGCTTGGGGAAATTTTCTTTCTTTTAAAAACCGTTGCAGTTGCTCATATGTCTTCCACTTGAGCCGCCGTTCTATTTCTACAATGTTAGGCGGTTTTGGTGTTGGCGGTTTTTCAACTGTAACGGTGACTGTTGGTGCTTTTTCTGAACGTGTGAACTTGGTGTCATCACGCCTAGAAGTAAAGGAATTACTTGACTGTTGGGCGATCTCCTCGGAAGGTACTACCGTTAAAAGGAGTTTGTAAGCCTCTGTCAAGGCAATAAACTTATCTTTAGCTTTAATGTCACTTGGGTTAATATCGGGATGATATTGCAGCGCCAATCGTCGGTAAGACGATTTGATGTCAGCAAAAGAGGCTCCTGACCTTAAACCTAATAAACGGTAGCAATCTCCAAGATCCATCTTGATCTATTAGCTATCAGCTTCTAATCTGAAGGTTTTTACTATAATCACTAATCATATAATTTATAGTTCACATTTGACTTTTTTTGTGGAATTTTAGTTTTTGGGCAGCTAGTACACTGCGGCGTAAATATGGATACCCTTTCAAAAGGTTCAAAAGCCCAACGTAAAAGCTTTTTGACTTTTGACTTTTGACGAACGCCTTGCGGTACTAGTCAGGGATAAATTAGCTCTAGGGCGTGTTTTCCAAGTCTAGAACTAGGTTGGGTTAAGCGCAGCGCCATCTATATTGGTAAAGTTGGGTTTCCCAAAACCTCAACCCAACCTACATTTAACCTTTGGTTTGATTTTCCCATGTGCTGAGTTATGCGAAGCGACCCGGTTGATGGGACAATAAAAACGAGATATCACGCTTGTCTGATTTTGTTCCCAGCCCAAAGGAATCTTGAGAAATGTGGAAAAGAATTGTATTTATTTTGCTATTGGTGTTAAGCCTCAGCTTCAGTAATCCTGGTGTAGCTGCTGCGGCTGGATTCAAAAGCTTTGTAGACTCTTATGATGGCTATGAGTTTTTATACCCGAACGGCTGGTTACAAGTTAAAGTTGCCAATGGCCCTGATGTAGTGTTCCATGATTTGATTGAAATATCTGAAAATGTCTCTGTAGTTATTAGCCCCGTACCGGATGACAAAAGTTTGGCAGAACTGGGAACACCCACAGAAGTAGGATACAAATTAGCAAAAGCGGCTTTGGCTCCTCCTGATTCTGGTCGTTCTGCGGAATTGGTGAATGCTTTTGAGCGAGAATCCAATGGGAAAACATACTATATTTTAGAGTTTGAAGTGAAATTGCCTAATCTGGAAGACCGACATAATGTCACGAGTGTGGCTGTCAGCCGTGGTAAGTTGTTTACTTTCAACGCTTCCATTCCCGAAAGACGTTGGCAGAGAGTTCAAGGCTTGATGGAAGATGTGGTAAATTCTTTCTCGGTGTATTAATGGGGAATAGGGGAATCACAAGAAAAGAGATGCTTCCCCAATGCCTAATTAACAATTTCCACTTTTAGCACAAGTCTCATGAAAACACCTCAATTTGTACTTGCTTCAGCTTCCCCAGCGCGCCTACGCTTGCTGCAAACTGTTGGTATTACACCGATAGTTAAGCCTAGTGATTTTGATGAGTCGCAAATTCAACTGAGTGAACCTGCACAGTTAGTACAAATTCTGGCGCAACGCAAGGCGGAAACTGTGGTTTCGCAGTTTGAATCAGCTTTGATTATGGGTTGTGATTCGGTGTTGGTGGTGAATGGTGAGATTTATGGTAAGCCAGCTGATGCTACGGAAGCGATCGCTCGTTGGCATTTAATGCAAGGTAAGTTTGGCGACTTGTATACTGGTCATGTGTTGATTGATCTTTGCCAAAACCGCACTTTAGTTAAGTGTCAGGTAACAAGGGTATATTTTGCCAAAATGAGCGATCGCACTATTCAAGCCTATGTGGCGACAGGCGAACCCCTCAAGTGTGCTGGTGCTTTCGCCCTTGAGGGTTTTGGTAGTTTATTTGTGGAAAAAATCGCAGGTTGTCACAGCAACGTCATTGGACTGAGTTTACCACTGCTGCGACAAATGCTAGAAGATTTGGAATACGATGTTACCGATTTCTGGAAATAGTTAATTTTGCATCAACATTGACACTCTCCGCCCTATAAGTGCGAAGATTCTTGCTTCACGGGGATTCCAATGAATTTACCCTCTGCAAGCATCTTGACCGTATGCCCTACGGCTGCAAGTCCTCTAACTAGAACTACTTGAGCGGCCGCCACATCCCTATCAGTCGTATAGCCGCAATTTGAACAAACATGAGTACGTTCAGAAAGTTCTTTCTTTCCTGTCTCAATTCCACAGTTGGGACAGATTTGGCTTGTTTTCCGTGCATCTACTTTTTGAAAATAGGCATCACGTTTAAAACAAGTTTGTTCGAGAATGTTAAAGAATTGCCCGAAACCCGCATCCAGGCAATGTTTACCCAACATTCCACGGGACAAACCAACTAAATTTAAATCCTTAACAAACACCATCCCTGCATCATTACAGATTTGGTGAGACAACTTTCTATGCCAGTCTTTACGACAATTAGCAACGTATTCATGCAATGAAGCAACTTTCTTCTGTGCTTTTTTCCAATTATTCGAGCCTAAACGTTTTCTAGAGACGCGTTGTTGCAGCAATTTAAGCTTGCATTCGGCATCCACAAAAAACCTCGGACGTTTGACTAAAAGCCCGTTAGAAGTGGCAACAAAACTGGTTAGCCCAACATCAATTCCTACTGCTTCCCCGTGTGGCATGGGTGATGGTACAGTTACATCCCATTGAACGGTTAGCATGACATACCACCCAGAAACACGTTTAACTACACGGGCTTGCTTGATTACTCCCCCATCTGAAATTGAGCGTGATTGACGGACTTTGACCGCACCAATAACAGGCAATCTCACGCACCCATTATTTAATGGATTTGTCCCTAATTGCGGGAAAGAAAAAGACCGCATTCGCCCAGATTTTTTGAATCTTGGGAACCCGTGATTTCGCTCCCACATTGAAACAAAGGCTTTTTCTAGTCGCCTCAACGTTTGCTGCAAAGATTGAGCATTAACCCGTTTTAAGTAATCACTGCTATATAAAACCTAGACAAAACTAGACTTTACTTTCTACTTCAACGGGAGCATGGGAGCAGTTATCCCTCAGTAGACTTTCACGCCTTAGCCAGACGCGATTGTGTTCCAATTAAGTTTCTGAAAAAGACTACCACCATCATTGCTTGGTTTTCGCGTCGGCAATAGTCTCAATTCAATACTTGATATCACCGTATTATATATCAAGTAGTTGATTTTTTCCTAAAATATATATTGATTTTTGTCAATATAAGTATAGTTTTGTCTATGAAATTGTCAACTTAGGACTTGCTCTCTTTACGTGCAGAGGTCAAAGACTTGCACTGATTAGCAAAAGTTGGTCGTGGTGCATCAGCAGGAATGATGTACTCAGACTTGAGTGAGCAAGCGTTGACTTGACAACTACGAGATTTATACCAATCTTTGCGTTCTGCCAAAGCATAGTTATACACCCGTCTATGGGTTTCCAACCATTCTTCAAACATTGCGATTTGTTGCTGGGTTGGTTTTAATTTAAATTCGTAAGTCAGGTTAAACACTTAATCACCTCCTGTCTTATCTTACCATAACTAATAATTGTTGTGACGCTTCTTAGAACAAAGTTGCCCTTTTAGGGCAAGGCTCTAACCCCAGTTTTTTGGTAGACTGACAACTAGATAGAATTTGCCAAAAAAAGATGTCAATTACTCCTACCACCTCGCTGCGAGAACAACAACATCCGTTAATTCATCAACTAGCTGATTGCATTGAAGCAGTTTGGCACAACCACTTAGAACTATCACCTTACCACTTACCTGCTGAATTGGGGTATGTAGAAGGTAGACTAGAAGGCGAAAAACTAATTATAGAAAATCGCTGCTATCAAACACCCCAATTCCGCAAAATGCACTTAGAACTAGCAAAAGTGGGAAATATGCTAGATATTTTGCATTGTGTAATGTTTCCGCGCCCAGAGTATGACTTACCGATGTTTGGTTGTGACTTAGTTGGGGGTAGAGGTCAAATTAGTGCTGCGATCGCAGACCTATCTCCTGTAGACTTAGAGCGTACCTTACCAGAATCATATAATACCAAACTCACAGCACTCACAGAGCTTAAGTTTTCCCAACCCCGTGACTTACCCGAATGGGGTCATATATTCTCAGAATTTTGTATCTTTGTGCGTCCTGGTTCCCCAGAAGAAGAGACAATGTTTCTTTCCCGTGTCAAAGAAATGTTAGATATTCATTGTACTCAAGCGATCGCCTCAAGTCCAGTTTCCCCAGAAAAATCGCTGCAAATTCTCGCTGGACAACGCAACTACTGCACCAAACAGCAACAAAACGACAAAACCCGCCGAGTCCTAGAAAAAGCCTTTGGTCATGACTGGGCAGAAAATTACATGACCACAGTATTATTTGATCTACCCAATTAAAAAGCGAGGCGTAGCCCACCAATTCATACTTATAATCAGCAACGCCAGAATTCTTAATTCCCCTCATTTCCCCCATCTCCCTCATCTGTAGGTTCTGTTACGTTTTCCCATAACTGATGAATGTAGAATTTATTCAACGAGAGTTTAATGGAGTTAGACAACAGTAGCAAAGTATTGCAGCAAATATTCCCAATATCAAAGACTTCAAACAAAGTTACTAATTGGTGTCCCAAAAAGTTAAGGAAACTGTAATGTTAGGAATGCTCTTTTTGACATATATTTGTAGTTATTCGTTGACTAGTACCATTGTTTAATCATAGCTGGAGCGGCATAGCCTATATAGTCAGGCTTTATTTGTGAGCCTGTAGCATTGGTTCTTATGGGAGAATAAAACGCAAACTCACATAAAATTGGTACGACTAAACAAGGACTTTTCCCCGCAATTTTTTTTGAGACTGTTGGTATAACCCCTAAAAAATTGAGCAAAAGTGATCTAAATTTGAGAAAACACTTGTGAGGTAAATCTCACAAATACCCGTCCCAATGATTATATTTACTAAAATTATACCAGGCTGCAATCAAAAATAGGATTGGGTGATGCAACTCTCAATGATATTCACAGCATTGTAGAAAACTGTAGGGTTGAGGTGCATCTAACAGGAGATTTTCAGCAATTATCAGCTTTCTTTCAACCACATTATTTATCTTTGTGGTAATCAGAGTGCTAATTACTAAAAACTGTTGGACTTAATTTAATGTCAATTTGCAAAAAGAGTGCAATGGATACAAACCTCAGAACAAAAGATGAAGTCTAACGCCTCTTAATTACGAATTAGGAATTAGTATAACTACCCCTAATTCACTTTTTATTTCCATAATCACAATTCAACAAACGGGCAACAACCATGTCAAGGGTGACTGAGAAGCCACGCTCAAAAGAGCTGCTACTTGATCCGGAACAACCTAAGATTTGGTGGGGTATCGCTGTAGCCCTACCAATTGTGATCGCTGCTGGGCTACTAACTACAGCTAAAGTTGAGCAGCTAAAAAAAATAGGTATGCCTGTACCTGTAAAACCACTGACTAACAGTATTAGCGCTGTGGGGCGTTTGGAACCAAAAGGAGAAGTCTTGAAACTTTCGGCTCCCGCAGCTGGATTGCAATCTTCATCACGAGTGCAAAAAATTTTCGTGAGTGAAGGTGAGCGAGTCAAAAAAGGTCAAATGGTGGCGATTTTAGACAACCATGATACCCAACTAGCAATTGTAGAAGAAGCAAAAGCCAGACTGCAAGAAGCACGAGCTAATTTAGCTCAAGTGAAACTTGGCTCGCCCAGAGATATTGAAGCGCAAACAGCAGTTATTGCTCGCTTACAAGCCCAGTTAAACGGAGAAAGGGATGCTCAACAAGCGACAATTGCTCGGATAGCTGCTCAGTTGAGTGGAGAAAAACTGGCTTTACAAGCAACTGTTAATCGCCTAGAAGCTGAACTCAGAGGGCAAAAAGATAGTTTAAAAGCAACTATTGCCCGCATCCAAGCCGAACAGCGCAATGCTCAAGTTGATGCGGGACGGTATGATATGTTGTACCGAGAAGGTGCTATTTCCCAACAAGAACGGGATAGAAGGAGACTCAGTGCGGTAACTTTTAATCAGCAAGTTATTGAAAGCCAAGCTACTCTGCAACAGGTGCAGGCGACTCTACGACAACAACTAGCTGAGGCGAGAGCCAACCAGGTAAAAACTCTCGCAACTTTGCAACAACAGCTTGTGGAAGCCAGAGTTAACCGTGATAAAACTATGATGACTTTGCAAAGTCAAATTAACGAAGAACAAGCCAGACTGAGCAGAATTAAAGAATTTCGTCCTACTGATATACAGAGGGGAGAAGCTCAAGTTAGTAATGCGATCGCTAATGTTAAAAGGGCAGAAGCAGAACTAAAATTAAGTTACGTTCAAGCGCCCATTGCTGGAGAAATTTTAGCAGTTCACACCCAATCAGGAGAAGCTATCAGCACAAATGGCATTGCTGAAATTGGAGAAACCAATCAAATGACCGTCATTGCTGAAGTACCTGAAGACACTATTGCTCAAGTGCGTATAGGTCAAACTGCTACTATCACCAGCGAAAATGGCGCATTTATCGGGGAATTAAACGGAACTGTCACTGAAATCGGCAGAAAGATTGGCAAAAAAGATGTCTTGAGTACAGATCCAGTCGCAGATGTAGACGCTAGAGTTGTGGAAGTTAAAATTGCCTTACTTCCAGAAGATAGTCAGCGAGTTTCTGGTTTCACTAATGCTAAGGTACTTACCCAAATTAATAAAGAATCAAATTCTGATTGAGCATTAACACCAATTTGAAAAGAGAATTTGACAAAGATATAATTTTAGATTTTGGATGAAATCTTCCCATCCAAAATTTAAAGTTTCATGGATTTCTTAATTACGAATTACGAATTACGCATAATGACTCGTAAAATCCCTCTGTCTTGGCTACAACTGACAAGAGACAAAAGTCGCCTAGCCGTGGCTTTGGCAGGAATTGCGTTTGCCGATATTCTGATGTTTATGCAAATTGGTTTTCGGGATGCCCTCTATTATAGTAATGTGCGGTTACATGGTAGCTTAAAGGGTGACATCGTTTTAATTAATCAACAATCTAATGCTTTATTAGCAATGGAAACCTTTTCTCAAAGAAGGTTGTATAAAGCTTTAGAATTACAAGCAGTAGAATCGGTACATCCCATATATTTGGATTATACAACGTGGCGAAATCCGGTTACTGGTCGCCCTCGCAGCATTCTGATATTTGGTATGAATCCAGAATCTAATTTATTTGATTTGCCTGGTGTTCAGGAAAATTTGGATAAGTTAAAATTGCCCGATGTGGTTTTATTTGACCGTTCTTCTAGAGAGGAATATGGTCCAATTGCGGCGGAATTGGAGCAAGGAAATACTTTAACGGCAGAGGTACAAAGAAGACGAGTTAAGGTAGATGGACTATTTACTTTAGGTGCATCTTTTGGCGCAGATGGGAATTTAATTACCAGTGATGTTAATTTCTTGAGGATATTTAATAACCGTCAGCGAGGATTAATTGATATTGGTTTAGTTAGATTAAAGCGAGGACAAAATGCTGATGTTGTCGCCCAACAATTGCGGAATTATTTGCCTGATGAAATCAATGTTTTAACGAAATCAGGGTTTATTGAGTTTGAGCGCAATTACTGGGCAAGTAGTACGGCTATCGGATTTATCTTCACTTTAGGTACAATTATGGGGTTTATTGTCGGTACTGTCATTGTTTATCAAATTCTGTATACGGAAGTCTCGGATCACTTGTCTGAGTATGCGACATTGAAGGCCATAGGTTATACACAAAAATACTTGTTAACTGTCATCCTTCAAGAAGCATTACTGTTAGCTTGTTTAGGATATATTCCTGGATGGATTGTGGCGATGTTTTTGTATTCCAGTGCTAGAGATGCTACACTACTGCCAGTGTTTATGAGTTATGAACGAGCCGTAACTGTGTTAATTTTAACGATAATTATGTGTTTTGTTTCCGGTGCGATCGCTGTACGTAAATTACGTGCTGCTGATCCAGCAGATATCTTCTAAGAGTGATCAATTACAAATTAAATCTAAATTGTAAATCTTTATAGAGAATTTTGATTTATAATTGATAAGTGATATATAGGACTCCTATTTGATTTCTGTTGGCGTAGCCTGCGCTTTGCGCTTACAACTCAAAAAGCTGTTTCCCACTCCCCACTCCCCACTCCCTACCTACGCAAGTAAGTATGGCTACGCCACGCAAGCTATCAAAAATCAAAGCAGATTACTATATATTCATTATTTACAGGCACTACAGTTCCGAGACGGAACTAATCACACCTAATTACCCACTTGAATATGAGACAAGAACCTGTAATTGCCATAAAAAATCTCAACCACTACTATGGCAAAGGCGCACTAAAAAAACAGATTTTATTTGACATTAACCTAGAGGTTTATCCTGGGGAAATTGTGATTATGACTGGGCCTTCAGGTTCAGGTAAAACAACATTACTCAGCTTAATTGGTGGGTTGCGGTCTGTACAAGAGGGAAGTCTCCAATTTTTAGGTGTAGAAATGTTTGGCGCTAGTCAAAATAAACTAGTGCAAATTCGGCGTAATATTGGTTATATTTTTCAAGCTCACAATTTGTTGGGTTTCTTAAGTGCCACCCAAAATGTGCAGATGGCAGTAGAATTGAATGAGCATATCACCCAAAATGAAGCAATTTCTAAGTCACAAGCCATGTTGGGGGCGGTTGGTTTACAGGACAAAGTGACTTATTACCCAGACAGCCTTTCTGGGGGACAAAAACAAAGAATAGCGATCGCGCGCGCCCTAGTCAATAGTCCTCCACTGGTCTTAGCAGACGAACCAACGGCAGCTTTGGATAAACAATCAGGACGGGATGTTGTGGAAATCATGCAAGGTCTTGCGAAGGAACAAGGAACTTCGATCTTGCTAGTAACTCATGATAACCGCATCTTAGACATAGCTGATCGCATCGTTGAAATGGAAGATGGTCTTTTAACCCGTGATTCCTCTAGTACGGTGATCGGGGAAAAACCATAGCCATATTGCAGCACCCTGAAGTCAAAACCATTATTTAGCAGCACCGGATCTGTTCACTCCAGGATAATTATCCTGTGCGGAAATATTTTGTTGGCGACTTGTGCGAAAAGTTACATTTACGCCTTCATTAGTTTGTTCTATCACCAGTAGGGGTGTAGGTTTAGCCTTTTGATCCCAATGCATATAGATAATCCGTCCTTGAATTGTCGGTTGCCAATTATCCTCACCTTCAACGGGGCTGAGATAAGTTTCAATACAGTCAATAATTTGGCTAATGGTGGCAGAAGTTGCTTGGGTTGGTAACTTGATTAACCGCATTTGCACCCTAAACAGCACTCGTTTAGACAGTTTGGGACCAATACCAGTCTCATATTCCACATCAAAAGTTTCATCTACCTGCCTTCCACTGCTAGCAACGCCCACAATTCCTTGCTGGGCTTGATTTGGACGCAGTGCTTGAGATATTTTATCTTTGACCTGGACTTTAATTTGATTCAAGATCGCAAAGTGAAACACCTCTTCTGACATCCGCATTCGCAGATAATCTAAGTTAAAATCCCGTGAATTCACTAAGTCGGGATTAGTTTCCATTTTGCGAATGGTTTCCAGCGCTAGTTTAAACTTCTTTTCTAGTTCTCGCGCCCGAAATTTCTGAAATTTGATTTTTTTCTCCAACTTTTCTACCTGAATTTTGCCATAGACGAGCAAAGCAATCACTGCTAAACCCAGTCCAGCAGAGGTCATAGCTAAAAGTGGTGGTAGTTGCGGTTGAGTTGCTAGCACTTGTTGGGAGACCTTTGTCGTGTTTATTAGAGAAGATTGGGCAGTAAACATTGAATTTAGCATGATTTGTAAGTATTCAAACATCCTCTGAGATATTATTTTTATGATGCCCAAATTATGACCCATTTAGCTGTATGATGGTAAATTTTTCCAAATGATTTCAAAACCTATATGTAATCATATGTACAATAACCCAAACTTCTCTGTGGGAAATCCGCCAACTCTGCAACCACTGTCTGAGGCTTCATTAAGCAATATTCGCCTAATTGCCACAGATATGGATGGTACGCTCACTCAAAGAGGGAAATTTTCGGCGACAGTGCTGCAAGCTTTAGAAGATTTAGCTGCTGGTGGAATCAAAGTATTAATTGTCACTGGGCGTTCGGCTGGCTGGATAAGTGGATTGAGTCAGTTGATGCCTGTTGTTGGTGCGATCGCCGAAAACGGTGGTCTGTTCTATCCATCTGGGTATGATCAACCAGTAACTTTAACACCCATTCCTGACTTAGAAGCCCACCGACAGAGTTTAGGTGTGGCTTTTGCCGAATTAAAAACCAAATTTCCCCAAATCCAAGAATCAGCCGACAATCGTTTTCGTGTCACCGATTGGACATTTGATGTAGCGGCTTTAACTCTAAGTGAATTACAAATATTGAGTAATCTTTGTCAAGAAATGGGTTGGGGATTTACTTATAGTAACGTGCAGTGTCACATTAAACCCCAAGGGCAAGATAAAGCTGTAGGATTATTGCAAGTATTGCGAGAATACTTACCGGAATTTTCATCAGAACAAGTGCTGACTGTTGGTGATAGTCCCAATGATGAAAGTTTATTTGATCAACAGCATTTCTCTGTCTCTGTCGGTGTGGCGAATGTACTCAAATATGCAAATCAGTTGGAACATCAACCGACTTACATGACTAAGGCTGCTGAAGGTGAAGGATTTTGCGAGTTATGTAGTTATATTTTGCCAAGGGGGGAAATATAGCAAAAGTCAAAAGTCAAAAGTGAGCCAGCGCGGTCTTCTCCCAAAGGGAGAGGCTAACGCCAAGGGGGTTTCCCCCATGAGCGACTGGCGAAAGTGGTAATATCGGCTCTAGTAAGCGGATGGAATTTACGGCAATTGGTGATGGTGTTAACCTTGGTTCCCGATTAGAAAGCATTAGTAAACAGTACCGTTGTGACATTATTATCAGTGATAATACTTTTAAACCTTGCCAAGACAATGTAAACGCTATAAATTATATATTCTCCAAGAAACTTCATATTACTTATAAATTAATTTAAAAATTAAGAATCATTACTTTTTGAAGTTATACGTCTATTTGTAAAAAATAATTGTTATATGTTGTAAAGTATACGGTTTTCCCACTTCAATAGCTACTACAAGAATTATTCGACCACAGATGAACACAGATCATATAGTCGAAGTTCAGCCTAGTAAACGCTATAAATCAAATATTCCCAACTAAACTTAATATTACTTATAAATTAATTTAAAAATTAACAATCATTACTTTTTGAAGTTATACGTCTATTTGTAAAAGATAATTGTTATGTGTTTTGAAAGCTACTCTTTCAGTTAGACTCAAAACATAGAACACAAGCAATTATTTTTTTATGAATACTATTTCTACAGTTGAATTCAAGCGGCCAACTTGGCAAACAGCGATTATGTTGGCTTTGGGCTTTTGGTTGAGTGCTAGCCTAGTTTTAGATTGGGTAATTATGCCTAGTCTTTACCTTTCTGGCATGATGAGTCAAACAGATTTTACTACAGCAGGCTATGTGATTTTTTGGAATTTTAATCGCCTGGAATTGTTGTCTGCGGCTGTAGTCTTGACTGGTGTACTGGCTTTGAGCAAAACCAAATCTAGCTGGAATCCTCAAGTTATTCTGTTTGCAGTTATGCTGCTGGCTATTACTCTGTTGGATACCTTTTTCCTGACTCCGCAAATGTGCGCTGTCGGAACTCATCTGAACTTGTTTGAAATAGCATCTGCAATTCCAGCGCCGATGAATTTACTACACGGTAGTTACTTTGTACTGGAAGCAGTCAAACTATTAGCAGGTGGAACACTTTTAAGTTGGTGCTGGCGACAACAAGTTTAGTTATAATTTTCCTAGTCTTCAATTTCATCAAAAAACACAAGGAGGCCAAGTATGTTTGAGCTTTTTTGTGTTTTTTAGATTAATTATTCCGCGTCGGGTGAGCTATCCTAAGTTGACAATTAAATAGACATACTTATACACTTATAGACAAATATCTAAGTGTATTTATGTTTAAACCACATGAATTTGCCGAGAAAATTGGAGTTTCTGTTAAAACACTACAAAGATGGGACAATTCTGGAAAATTACCAGCAAAAAGAACACCATCGGGGCATCGGTTTTATACAGAGAACGACTTATTGATTATTCAGGGATTAAAACCCACAGAGCAACATCGTAAAAATATCGTTTATTGTCGCGTTTCTTCTAATGGACAGAAACCGGAATTGAGGAATCAAATCACCGCTATGGAAACATTTTGTTTAAATAGGGGTTTAGCTGTTGACGAATGGGTATCGGAAATTGGCGGAGGCTTGAACTTTAAAAGAAAGAAGTTCTTATCAATTATGATGTCTATGCTTCAAGGCGAAATCGCAATTATTGTCATAGCTCATAAGGATAGAATGTGTCGTTTTGCTTACGAAGGTTTACCGCATACCACTTGTAAATCAATCACTATATCTCGTACTGCTGACAGTTGGTTTATCGCCTTTGCTTATGAACAAGAGCATGAACCAACCCTTAAAAAGTATGAAGTTGTAGGTGTGGATATTGGGGTAAAAGAATTAGCTACTCTTTCTACAGGTGTAGTATTTCCTAACCCCAAACACTACAAAACTAACCTGAGAAAACTTAAAAGACTTTCTAGGAAACTCGCCAGAAAGATCAAGGGTTCCAACAATAGGTATAAAGCTAAAATTACATTAGCTAGACACCATGCCAAGATAGCTAACTTGAGAAAGAATACCCTTCACAAAATCACTACTTACTTATGCAAAAACCACGCAAAGATAGTCGTAGAGAATTTGAATGTTTCAGGGATGCTATCTAATCATAAATTAGCTCAAGTAATTGCTGATTGCGGATTTTATGAATTCAAGCGTCAGCTAGAATACAAAGCTAAGAAGTTTGGTTGTGAAATAATCATTGCTGACCGTTGGTTTCCATCGACCAAAACCTGTTCCAATTGTGGACATATTCAAGATATGCCACTTTCAGAAAGAGTTTACAATTGCCAAAATTGTGGGCATTCAATGGACAGAGATTTAAACGCAGCAATAGTTTTATCGAGGTTGGCTAAACCTTGAACGCTTACCGAGGGATAACCGCTCCCATGCTCCCTTTGACGTAAGAAGTAAATGTCTAGCTTTGTCTAGTATTTATCTAGCAGTGTATTAATCGGTCATCTGTTGAAGTGGGAATATCAACCAGAACAACGCTCTCGCAGTTGCTTTTTAACAATTCGAGAACAGCGTCGCGCTATCCATAGGCATTTGCGACAGAACCCCTGCTTAAAGTCTCCCATAGAAGCAGCCTTGTTAAATGGCTTTGAAGCGGGAGTTGATTTAGCACTCCGAGAAACTAACTTACCATTACGCACTTTTCCAGAGCGTTGTCTGTATTTATTTGATGATGTTATGGCAGAGAATTTTCTTTGTGATACTCGTCAGGACTGGGAAGGATAGAGAGCAAAGGATTAAGTTAAGGAACCAAACTTTTCAAAGTCAATTTTTTTAAGGAACCGCAGAGGCGCAGAGGACACAGAGAGAAGGAAGAAATACTTCAGTGAATGTATTAGACATCTGATGACAAAAAATGTAGAGACGTTGTATGCAATGTCTCTGCAAGGGTTAGGTCAGACGCATTTTTAAATTCGGTCGATGTCCATGAGGATAGTATAGAATTTGTACCATTTCTGTTGATTAATCTATAACATGGGAATTGCTAAAGGTACTTAGGGCAATTTCCAATTCAAAATGGCAGCAGCGACACCTGAAAGTCTGAATAAGTTTGTGAGTTTTTGTCAGATGAAAGATAGTAAATATTCCCTGCTAAAAAATCAAGAGGATTTAAATGAAGAGCAGATGAATAAACTTAATCAAGTACAAAATGTATCTCCGACCCTAAAAGCAATGTATGAACTAAAAGAAAAGATTAGAAATATTTTTAACCGGACTAAGGATTGGTATCCAGGAGGTTTTAAACTAGGCATTTGGTTATCAAAAGCTAAAAATCATTTCCCCACAAGCTACAATACTATTATTCGTTGGTTTGATAAAATTATTGCTTATTTTGATCATGGAACTAATAGTGGTATTGTAGAAGGAATTAACAACAAAATCAAACTAATTAAACGTTCTGCTTTTGGCTTTATAAATTTTGATATTTCCACATTAGATGTTTATTAAATTTGCATTTCAATTCTTAGCTTGGCATACTAACTACTAAAAAACCTGAATTTTTTTCAGGATAACTAAAACAAACAAAAACAAACAGCCCTGAGAATTGCCTGTTTATGATACTTCAATTTACCACTAAATTACCAATGATTAAATCATATTTCACAACATAATATTTTATAAGATAAATTTATGTTAATTTTCGTAACTTATATTCAAGATGAAATAAGTGGTAATAGTAGTATCTAAAAAACAAAAAGTCAGTTATTGACTTCATTATTTATCTAGTGCATATAACCGCCATGATTAATTCATTCCCATGCCTCCTGACCCAGAAAGGAAACGGATCACAAATTGAGGGTACATTGTCAAATGCAACCTTGGACAATGAAGGACCAGGGGGGAACACAGCAGTACACATTAACGGTTCAGACAATTCATTTGTTTCCTTTGGTACCCAAATCGGTCAATTTGGTACCAGCGATTTTACCCTAGCTTTTTGGTTGCAAACAAAAGAGTCCTATCGTTACTTTGACATAGCTGGAAACCGTGCCGCAGGGTCTCATGGCAACTTTTTCTGCATTCGCATGACCGGCAAACACGAATCTAGACCTGGTGGTATCATTGCATCTGAAGTAGATCAAGATCAGAATGGTACTAACTATATAGGTGTAGAAAGTAAAACAGCCGGATTCAATGATGGAAAATGGCATCACCTAGCAGTAGTACGCCAAGGGAAATCCCTGAAATTATATATTGACGGCGTAATCTTAGGAAATGCCACTGGAAATGGGGTAGCCAATATTGCGAATGGTCAAGCCTTTAAGCTAGGTCGCTCTCTTGTAGGGGTTGACAACAAATTCGCCCCCGATGCTCGTTATAGCGGACTGCGTGTTTACGACACAGCCTTGAATGACAGTGAGATATCCAGTTTATTTTCCACCGCCACCGCCACTAAACTACCAACAAATAGTAAAATCAAACTCAAGTCGTGGAAAGGAGATTATTTACATCGTCCTGACACAGCACAAGGTGTAACAACCTGGAATACTGGTATTGGTAATGAGTGGATAGTTGAATCAATCGGTGACAACAAAATCAAACTCAAGTCGTGGAAAGGAGATTATTTACATCGTCCTGACACAGCACAAGGTGTAACAACCTGGAATACTGGTATTGGTAATGAGTGGATAGTTGAATCAATAGGTGACAACAAAATCAAACTCAAGTCGTGGAAAGGAGATTATTTACATCGTCCTGACACAGCACAAGGTGTAACAACCTGGAATACTGGTATTGGTAACGAGTGGATAGTTGAATTGATTTCTACAGTTGAGCAAACAGTGGTAAACACTAAGAATATCCTAGTGGGTATTGGCATGAACAATCAACTATTTACTAGAAAAACCCTCACCAGTAATTGGGAGTATATCCCCAACAGTGGTTCGGTTTTAGGTATTACCGTCATGGCAGATGGTACCATTGTTGGTATTGGCATGAACAATCAACTATTTACTAGAAAAACCCTCACCAGTAATTGGGAGCATATCCCCAACAGTGGTTCGGTTTTAGGTATTACCGTCATGGCAGATGGTACCATTGTTGGTATTGGCATGAACAATCAACTATATACTAGAAAAACCCTCACCAGTAATTGGCAACATATCCCCAACAGTGGTTCAGTTTTAGGTATTACCGTCATGGCAGACGGTACCATTGTTGGTATTGGCATGAACAATCAACTATTTACTAGAAAAACCCTCACCAGTAATTGGGAGTATATCCCCAACAGTGGTTCGGTTTTAGGTATTACCGTCATGGCAGACGGTACCATTGTTGGTATTGGCATGAACAATCAACTATTTACTAGAAAAACCCTCACCAGTAATTGGGAGTATATCCCCAACAGTGGTTCGGTTTTAGGTGTTGCATCTGCTCAGGAATCTTCGACAGTAACCAACCCTCCCGCGCCCAAGTCAACAGTGGTAAACACTAAGAATATCCTAGTGGGTATTGGCATGAACAATCAACTATTTACTAGAAAAACCCTCACCAGTAATTGGGAGTATATCCCCAACAGTGGTTCGGTTTTAGGTATTACCGTCATGGCAGATGGTACCATTGTTGGTATTGGCATGAACAATCAACTATTTACTAGAAAAACCCTCACCAGTAATTGGGAGCATATCCCCAACAGTGGTTCGGTTTTAGGTATTACCGTCATGGCAGACGGTACCATTGTTGGTATTGGCATGAACAATCAACTATTTACTAGAAAAACCCTCACCAGTAATTGGGAGTATATCCCCAACAGTGGTTCAGTTTTAGGTATTACCGTCATGGCAGATGGTACCATTGTTGGTATTGGCATGAACAATCAACTATTTACTAGAAAAACCCTCACCAGTAATTGGGAGTATATCCCCAACAGTGGTTCGGTTTTAGGTATTACCGTCATGGCAGATGGTACCATTGTTGGTATTGGCATGAACAATCAACTATTTACTAGAAAAACCCTCACCAGTAATTGGGAGTATATCCCCAACAGTGGTTCGGTTTTAGGTGTTGCATCTGCTCAGGAATCTTCGACAGTAACCAACCCTCCCGCGCCCAAGTCATTGAATGGTCAAATTGTCATTAATGCAGACGAATGGACTTTAAGTGATCAAGGAATCAAAGCCGCTCCAGATGGGGCCACCTTTGCTCTCAATGTTGCTAAATACTTTGTAGGGGATAATAAAGGCAAATTTCATGTACTTTCCAACAATTTCGGTTTAACTGGAGCGTCCCTGGCTAACACTATGGCTAATGCTGGTCATACTTGGACTAAGGGGATAAATATCACGGTTAACTTAACAACTTTGCAACAATATGACGGGATTTTTATCGGTGGTGATCCTGTAGATAACCAAGTTTTAATTGAATATGTGAAGAATGGTGGTAAGGTTTACCTCTGTGCGGGTACTGGTCAAGGAGGAGCGCAGGTAGAGGCTAATAATTGGAATACTTTCCTAGCTGCTTTTGGTCTGCAATATCAAGGAATATACAACGGTATTAGCGCTAATGTGCCTGTTAATAACCCAAATCATCCTCTATTTACCGGAGTCAAAACCCTGTACCAGAATAATGGTAACTCCATTACTGATTTACAACCTAATTCACCACTTAATCATATCATCCTCGCTCATAGTAGTGGACAAGGGTTGATTGCTACTGCTGAATTTATTAAACCATCAGCAGAATCGGTAGCAGAAGTTACACCAGAACCATCAGCAGAATCGGTAGCAGAAGTTACACCAGAACCATCAGCAGAATCGGTAGCAGAAGTTACACCAGAACCATCAGCAGAATCGGTAGCAGAAGTTACACCAGAACCATCAGCAGAATCGGTAGCAGAAGTTACACCAGAACCATCAGCAGAATCGGTAGCAGAAGTTACACCAGAACCATCACCAGAATCGGTAGCAGAAACTTTAGTTAGTGACGCAGAAGAATTTACCATTACCGTGACTAAAGATGTCACTATTTCTAGACTGGTTTATAAAGGTGAAGTCAAACGCACTCAAGCTGATGAGTATATAGAGATTAGCAACCTGGGTAACAGTACAGCTGATATCTCTGGGTGGAAAATCACCTCGGCGGGTAGTGCTAAACAAGTATTCACTTTCCCTCAAGGAACTATTTTAGAAGGTGGTAAGAATTTCCGGGTTTATACAAATCAAGAACATTCGGAAACTGGTGGTTTTTCTTTTGGTAGTAAAACTGCTATTTGGAATGATGCTGGGGATGAAGCTAAACTCTTTGATGCAGAGGGAAGCAATGTTTCTACTTTGGCCTATGGAAAAAACACCATTGGAGGTATCAAAAAAGAATTAAAAGTTCCCCAGTTGCAGTTTATTGCTACTCATGCTGCAATTAACAAACAAATGTCTTTAGGTGGAAAGGTAACATTTACTCAAGCTTTATCCTCAGCGATTAAGAGTTTTATTGAGGATGACAGTGATGTTAACAGTCCTTTAGCACAGATTCTTAATCAACCTCATGCTTTTGGATTTGCTGATGGTGTTACTCAAGCAATAGCTGGGGAAAAAGTCCGTTCTCTTCTGAATGAAGGCGGAGTCTTGAGTTTATATCCTACTGCTGAAAATACTGCCCCAGCAAATGGAGAAACTGTAGACAAATATTGGATTTTTGCTCTATCACTAGGGCTGATGGGTGAAACCACCTTCTGGGCTATTGTACCCCGTTCTGGTGAGCAAGTCCTAGGTTGACAATTTCATAGACAAAACTATACTTATATTGACAAAAATCAATATATATTTTAGGAAAAAATCAACTACTTGATATATAATACGGTGATATCAAGTATTGAATTGAGACTATTGCCGACGCGAAAACCAAGCAATGATGGTGGTAGTCTTTTTCAGAAACTTAATTGGAACACAATCGCGTCTGGCTAAGGCGTGAAAGTCTACTGAGGGATAACTGCTCCCATGCTCCCGTTGAAGTAGAAAGTAAAGTCTAGTTTTGTCTAGGTTTTATATAGCAGCCGACAGCTTATAACTACAGTTTGCACAAATAGCGCCGCAGTCCCTATCCCGCTTCCCTGGGGATAGACTGCGGCGCTCAAAGCGTTGAGTGCTGAATGTGCAAGTCCGTTACCTTTTAAGCAACTTTGTCCAGAATATGGGATAAAATTGAGGATTAATCAAAGACGGAGCATTGCAAGTTAGAATCCCTTTGCTTCTAGCAAAGGGAGATGTCAAGAATCCCTACCCCGCTTTGCTGAGGGTAGGAACTTCCCCAGGTTTAGCCGTAGAACAAATAGCTGAAGCTGGAGACTTAAGTGGATAAGGTTGAGTTAATTATTGTTAATATTGAAAGCAGTGTTAGTACTTCGTCCTTAACTACCCATACCCTACCTGAGAGAAACTTGATGCTGCGACTAGAACATATCAGTAAAATTTATCCCACAGGCGAGGTTCTCAAAGATATCAACTGGGAAGTCAAACCAGGGGAGCGCATTGGCTTAGTCGGTGTCAACGGTGCGGGAAAATCCACCCAGCTAAAAATTATCACCGGGGAAATTGAACCCACCGCCGGCGAAATCATTCGTCCCAACAGTTTGCACATAGCATACCTCAACCAAGAGTTTGAAGTAGATCCGGGCCGCACAGTTAGAGAAGAATTTTGGATCGTCTTTGAAGAAGCCAACAAAGTACAAATGTCCCTGGCGCAAGTACAGCGCGATATGGAAACGGCTACCCCAGAAGAACTGGATAAACTGATTGATAAACTAGATCGCTTACAGCGTCAATTTGAGGCCCTTGATGGCTATAACTTAGACGCACGCATCGGGAAAATCTTACCAGAAATGGGGTTTGATTCCGAAGATGGCGATCGCCTCGTCAGTGCTTTCTCCGGTGGTTGGCAAATGCGGATGAGTTTAGGTAAAATCCTTCTGCAAAAACCCGACTTATTACTACTGGACGAACCGACTAACCATTTAGACTTAGAAACCATTGAGTGGCTAGAGAATTACCTCAAAAACCTGAATACTCCAATGGTGATAGTTTCCCATGACCGGGAATTTCTTGACCGCCTCTGCACCCACATCGTGGAAACTGAACGTGGTGTTTCTACTACCTACTTAGGTAACTATTCAGCATACTTAGAACAAAAAGCTGAAAATCAACTAGCACAATTGAGCGCCTACGAACGCCAGCAGAAAGAACTAGAGAAACAGCAAACATTTGTTGACCGATTTCGCGCCAGTGCGACTCGCAGCACCCAGGCGAAAAGCCGGGAAAAACAACTAGAAAAAATCGAGCGCATTGAAGCACCTGTGGCGGGTGTGAAAACCCTGCACTTCCGCTTTCCGCCAGCACCCCGCAGTGGACGAGAAGTAGTAGAAATTAAAGATTTAACTCATGTCTATGATGATAAAATCTTATTCTTAGCCACAAATTTATTAATTGAAAGAGGCGATCGCATTGCCTTTCTCGGTCCCAACGGTGCGGGAAAATCTACCCTGTTACGGGTAATCATGGGTATGGAACCACCCACAGAAGGAATTGCCAAATTAGGCGATCATAATGTACTTCCCGGCTACTTTGAGCAAAATCAAGCCGAAGCTTTAGATTTAAAGAAAACAGTCATGGAAACCATCCATGATGAAGTCCCCGACTGGACAAACGAAGAAGTCCGCAGACTTTTGGGACGGTTTTTGTTCACAGGAGAGACAGCATTTAAATCAGTCGGTGCATTAAGTGGAGGCGAAAAAGCGCGTTTAGCATTAGCGAAAATGCTGTTACGTCCAGCCAATCTGCTGATTTTAGATGAGCCGACAAACCACTTAGATATTCCAGCCAAAGAAATGTTGGAAGAATCGTTACAGAACTATGATGGCACTGCCATTGTAGTTTCCCACGACCGTTATTTTATCTCCCAAGTAGCTAACAAAATCGTCGAAATCCGCGACGGTGAATTTCGTGTCTACTTAGGAGACTATCATTACTACCTGGATAAAATTGCCGAAGAAAAGGAACAAGCTAAATTAGCTGCAATAGCTGCCGAAAAAGCTGCGAAAAAAGCTGCTAAAGCTACCAAATCTTCTGGAAAAGGCAAATGATCAACTGCCTAGTAGTGGCTTAGGGACTTACAAATAAAAAAATACGAAATCACCTAACCCAAAAAACCTCTCAAACCCTCATAACTCCGTGTTCTCTGTGTCTATGTGGTATGCGCTACGCGCACGCTACGCGAACGTTTATTTGGATAATTTATTTCTTGGAAGTCCCTTAAAAGGCCACTACTAACTATGAAAAAGAATGTAAATAAAATAAGTTAATCAGCATAAATTCACTTGCGCTGATGATTAGCAGTGGTATCATTCGGATATTACAAAAAGTAAAGGGCAATTTTACTATGACCAAAGCACCTGTTGCGCCTGTGGTGCTAGTCATTTTAGACGGGTGGGGCTACTGCGAACAGAAGCGAGGAAACGCAATTGTCGCTGCTAAAACTCCCATAGTGGAAAGCTTATGGACAGCTTACCCGCACACCCTCATTAGCACATCAGGAAAAGCCGTAGGGTTGCCAGAAGGTCAGATGGGCAACTCGGAAGTGGGTCATTTGAACATTGGCGCTGGGCGAGTAGTACCTCAAGAATTGGTACGCATCTCGGATGCCGTGGAAGATGGTTCTATTCTCAAAAACCCCGCACTTGTCAAAATTTGCCAGGAAGTTCGCTCTGGGAATGGCAAGCTGCATCTGGTGGGACTTTGTTCGGAGGGAGGGGTACACTCTCATCTCACCCATCTCTTCGGACTACTTGACTTAGCCAAGGAACAGGAAATTTCACAAGTGTGTATCCACGCCATCACTGATGGTCGTGATACTGCCCCCACTGAGGGTATAAAAGCAATCAAGCTATTGCAGGGTCAGATAGACCAGAAAGGCATTGGGCGCATTGTCACCCTGAGCGGTCGTTATTACGCGATGGATCGAGATCACCGTTGGGATCGGGTAAAACGTGCCTATGACGTGATGACACAAGATACTGCGGTTGATGGTCGTCAGGCGGGGGAAATCTTAGAAGCATCTTATGCTGAAGGTGTGAAGGATGAGTTTATCAATCCAGTCCGCATTGCCCCTGGCGCGATAGAACCAGGGGACGGTGTGATATTCTTTAACTTCCGCCCAGACCGCGCGAGACAGTTGACTCAAGCTTTTGTCAGCCCTCAATTTACAGGCTTTGAAAGAAAGCAAATTCAGCCGTTATCCTTTGCTACCTTTACTCAATACGATTCAGAACTACCAGTAGATGTAGCTTTTGAAGCCCAAAATTTGAGTAATATTTTAGGTGAAGTAATTGCCAATAATGGTTTGCAGCAATTCCGCACGGCTGAAACGGAGAAATACGCCCATGTCACTTATTTCTTTAATGGGGGACTAGAGGAACCTTTGGCTGGGGAAGACCGAGAACTCGTAAGTAGTCCAATGGTAGCAACTTACGACAAAGCCCCTACAATGTCAGCAGAAGCAGTTACAGATGTGGCGATCGCAGCGATCAAAAAGGGTGTGTATACTTTAGTAGTGATTAACTATGCTAACCCAGACATGGTAGGGCATACTGGTCAAATAGAAGCCACAGTGACAGCTATTGAAACAGTAGATCACTGTTTGGGTCGCTTACTCACCAGCATTAGCAAAGCCGGAGGTACAGCCATGATTACTGCTGACCACGGTAACGCTGAGTATATGCTAGATGAAGAAGGTAATCCCTGGACAGCTCACACGACTAATCCCGTCCCCTTCATTTTAGTGGAAGGAGAGGCGATAAAAATCCCTGGACATGGTACAAATGTGGAACTACGCAGCGATGGCAAGTTAGCCGACATTGCACCCACCATACTAGAGATTTTACAGCTGCCGCAACCGTCAGAAATGACAGGGCGATCGCTATTGACACCAGCCGGATATGAAGTGGAACGCACTCGGACTCCCGTGGAAGCTGGTATGTAAACAAGCTTAGGAGTGGAGAGTTTTTTCACTCCTAAGTTTCGACTTTTGATCCCAATTTGAAATTTGTTATAAGAGAGATTCTTAACCATGACAGCTACAACTATTGTGCAAATTGTTTGGGCGGTTTCTGCCTTTGGTGTCATTGTTTTAGTGCTGCTACATAGCCCCAAAGGCGATGGAATTGCCATTGGTGGACAAACCCAATTATTCAGCAGCACCAAGAGTGCAGAAGACACCTTAAACCGAGTTACCTGGGCGCTGACGGTCATCTTTATGGGCTTAACAGTGGTTTTGAGTGCAGGTTGGCTACCTAAGTAAAAATAAGGGCATAGGATAATGGGAAATAAAAATCCGCGTTCCTGATTTCGAGTATGAATATGTCTCACGCAAAGGCGCATTCGGCGAAGCCGTTCCCGAAGGGTAGGCGCAAAGGAACCAAGAAAAAGAAAGGTAATTTTGGCATTTCATACTGTGATTCAGCAACGCCTAAAAATCAATACCCAAAACCTAAAACCCGCCAAAGTTTATATACACGAAGATTACTAGCAGTTCTGTCCTTATTAATTGGTGCAGGACTGCTAGTTATTTTTACTAACCTGCCATCTCATGCTGTAATAGAAAGCACCTCTATCTCCCCATCTTCCCATCCCCTACCGCCCACACTGGCGCAATGGCAAGATGATACAAATAGTGGGGACTACTTTTCCCAAGTGGAAAAAACACAGGTAAGTTATTTAATCTGGTCGCAATTTCCGGTTAAAATCTATGTAGAGATACCACAAGCAGGGAATAAGACCCAGGCTCAAGCATGGTTTAGTAGTGTCTTAGAAACTGTGCAAGAGTGGAGTGCTTATTTACCTTTGGTGGTAGTAGAACAGCCAGATATTGCTGATATTACTATTCTGCGAAAAGCGCCGCCTTTGCAATTTTCCCGTGATGCTAATTTTCTCCGTGCGCGTTCTGCACAAGCTACTTATGAGTTATACAATAGCTATAATATTTTATCGCACCGCTTCACCATTTTATTGAGTCCTACTCAAACAGGTGTATTTCTTAAAGCAGCATCCCGCCACGAACTCGGTCATGCTTTAGGAATTTGGGGACATAGTGATTTACCAACTGATGCTTTATACTTTTCCCAAGTTCGCAACCCACCGCCTATTTCTCCCAGAGATGTGAATACTCTGAAGCGGGTTTATGAACAGCCTACCAATTTAGGATGGTCTGTAAACAAATCCGAAAAACTCAGATCCCCGACTTCTTCAAGAAGTCGGGGATCTTTGGACTTGTAATTTATCTTTTAGAAATATTTTAGTAGGATAGGCAAGTCCTACCCTGTTTGATTAAACGCGACGCAGATTTAACAGTTCTTCAGGAGAAGCCAGCATATCAATAGCTACGAAGAAAATTTTGCCTTCGGGATTAATTAAGAACCGCCAAGCAATATTCATACCCACAGTTACACCGAACCAGGGAGTTTGGACAACACCTGTAATTTTAAGTTGCTTAGAACCATCAGGCTGATCTTCACAGATACCTTGTTTGGGCATCATGTTTAGTCCTTGGGCTTCTTCGCGCATATATTTGGCGATCGCTTCATGCCCTACAATTGGTTTTTGGAATGGTGGTTGTAGCGCACCTTCGGGAGTAAACAGACTAATAGCTTTATCAAAGTTGTCAGCATTCATCGCTTCAATGTAGCTCAGTACAGCAGGTTCTGTAACGCCATCAATTTTGACTGAGGAGATAGATGGAGCAGTACGAGCAAATGCAGGTTCCTCAACGGCTTTGGGATAGCTACTTGGCCCCAAATCAGAAGTATCGAATCCCATGTTTACTACAGTGTTCCGCAGCACTGTAATTTGCTGACCTGGGTCAAGTTTCTTAGTTGCGTCTAGCACTACTTGTACACCAGGAGTCATTTGATAACCACTGGGGATAGGAGCAACTACACCCTGCTTCATCAATTCTCCCAACTCGTACCAGAAAGCCAGCTTGGTATTAACACTGAAGAAGCCATAGGAACGACTAATGGGAGCGTCAGCACGATTAGCAAGATCCCGCATTACTTGGGTTTGCTCTTCAGGAGACATTTTTTTAATTTGGTTGAGCAAACTTTCTGCTAGTTGCAGGCGTGCTGCGCCAGGGGCTGCGGGAGTAATGGTCTTACCCATTTCAGTGTAGGCGTACCAAAGATATGCCAGTTGGTCATCCACACCGAGTTGGTCGAACAAGGCGATGGTAGCGGGAATCGGGCTGGGAACTTGAGTATTAGAGAAGATATTCTGAGCGGACTGAATAGTTAAAGCCATATTCAAAATTAATCAGAGGTTTAGCTGCTATGTAAGAAATTGTAAATTAAATCTTAAATTTTGTAAAGTTATTTAGTTAAAACTTGACATACTCCTGTAAAAGTAACCTCTCGTACAGTATTACAGGCAAAAAAAGACAATAAATCTAGGCGATTAATGAGCGATCGCCTATATGGAGTATATCAATAACTGGTTAGTGAGAATTATTAAGGAATGCCCATAAATAAAATACAGAACCTCACCCCCAACCCCTCTCCTTATAAGAAAGACGCTGAAAAAACCTGAGAAACAGCAACATAGTTGTGTTTTTCGTATTAACAGTTCGGGTAATCAACCTGTATAAAAACCCGATGTTGCCTAACGGCTCTACGCTGCACCTTCTCCCAAAGGGAGAGGCTTCGCCAAGACAATTGAGAATATGGGGTTCTATTCCATAGTTCTAGCTCCTTTCCCCCGAAGATGTATACCTCGCCCCACGGCTACGCCACGCAAACTATCGTGAGTGTAGTTAACTAAGGACTAATGACTAAGGACTAATGACTCCGCGTAGCTGATTGATATTTTACGCTCTGCGACCCAGAGGTACAGGCCACTGTGCTAAAACTTCTTTGTATAATTCTTCTAACTGAGTAATATTTTTACTGAGAGTATAGCGGTCTAATACACGCTGTCTGGCTTTTTGTCCCAGTAAGGTAGTTAACTCAGGATGGTCTTGAAATAATGGTAACAGGGTTCTTAATTGCGATCGCGCCGTCTTAGTCTTCAATACTACACCCGCACCTTGCTCTAACACTTCACCATCGGCACCCACATCTGTAGCTAAACAAGCTATTCCACAAGACATGGCTTCTAACAAAGACAAAGACAAACCCTCAACCAACGAAGGCAAAATAAATACATCTGCACCCCGTAAAATTTCGATGCGGCGCTGTTCGTCTGCCACAAATCCCAACCAAATAATGCCAGATTCTGAACCATAAAATGGTTCCAAAGAAGACTTCAAAGAACCATCACCCACAATCAGCAGCTTACTACCAGCCCCCATCTGTGATTGCTTCCAAGCCCGCAGAAGAGATTCTACGTTTTTTTCTGGGGCGATGCGACCTTGATAAACAAACAAACGTTCGGCTTTGAATTCCGCTTTGACTGTAGACTCTCCCGGAGAAAACTTGGTAGTATCCACTCCATTGGGAATCACAGCAATTTTCTGCTTCTTCACACCCAGACTTGCTAATAAATCGCGCTGAATTTGGGAAAACACAATTACGCGATCGTAGTTCCCCAAACAAGGCGCGTAAAGTTGATAAGCTAACATCTGTGTTCCCGATACAAATTTTGCCCCTTTCCCCGCAAATGCTGTGTGAAAAGTGGCAATCAGAGGCAAATTCAATTGCTCGCAGATTTCCGGTAGCATAAAGTCCAGGGGCGATAAACTCAGAGAAGCATGGACTATATCCGGCTTAATTTTCCGTAGCGAATCAGTTAATACCTTAGTCGCTTTAAAACTGGGAATTGTGTAAACCTGTGATTTATAAATGAAGGGTAAGGAAACTTCTTGAAAATTTGGCCAATTGTCAGTTTCAGATTCTTCTTGGGCGAAGTGGAGAAAACTAACTTCGTGTTCCCGGTGCAAGGCATTTGTAACTTCTCGACTGTAGGTGACGTTACCACAAAAGGGTGATTTCTTTCCAATCCAGGCTATACGCATTCTTTGTTAGCTATTTTGAAAATCGGGTTTGTTACATCAATTTTTTAGTTGCTTGTCTTTTATCCTGTGGCAATTTTTGGCTGTTTAGGTTGTATATATAGCAGGGGAGTGGTCCGTGGTCCGTGGTCCGTGGGGTAAAAGCCTTTCGTTGTCTAACTTTTATGTTCAGTTTATGTCCTAACGTCCTTGGCGGTTGTATATAACTCCACACTACCCCAGTCAATAAGCCAAGCTTTATTACTATTAAACCAGTGCATTGCCGAATTTAACCTATAAATATTAAGATTAAGTTGTGAATAACTATATTTTAATAAAGAGTTGGTCTTGCTAATATCAAATTGATACTCAGCAAGTCTATGATTGATTTTTGCTGGATTTAGTTTAGCACAAAAGCACAATTTTTCATTAAATTGCTGTTGCTAGGAATGTATTGAATTATATCTCCTTTAAGTCTGATCACTACTAATGGGAATTATACAAAGTTAATATACCTCCTGAGAACACAGTCACAGCTAATACTAAGAAAACAGCTTGTAATCCTACAAAGGTTTCCGCTACGCCTGCTAATGCCAAGGGTAGAGTTAAAGCAATATTAATCACATTATTTTGCAGACCAAAGACCTTACCCCGCATTTCTGGAGGGGTTTCTGTTTGAATAGCGGTTTGCATAGGGATACCGACTAGCGCCCCAAACACACCCAACAAGGCTATCAACAGCAGTATAATCCAGAGTTGTGTGGTGAATATCGACAGACCAATTAGACATCCTGCCATACCTAAGCAACCGCACAGACTAAGTTCAGAGTAGGAGAAGCGCTGACCAAACTGACCGAGAATTGTCGCCCCAGCTGCCATACCAATCCCACCAAATGCTAGTAAAAAACCAAACTGAGATGCTTTTAAATTGGGAATGATTTCTGCCATCCGCACAGCTAGAACAGTTAAAGCCGCAAACACAGAAAACAAAATAGTCAGTTGTAGTAAGGCATTGCGGACACGAGAATTAGCTTTGAGGTAAGAGAAACCATCGCGCAAGTCAGAGAAGACGTGAGGAAATTCAGTGTCCGGGTGGTGGGGTATTTCTTTAGTCGCCAACAGCAGTAAAATGAATCCAGCGATCGCATAACTACCACCCACCAAAAGTTCCTTACCTAAGCCATCATTACCACCAATCTGTAGCCAAAGTGTATCAGCGATCGCTAACAGTGGTTCCCCAATCGCAAACCCCACAATCACCGAAGCCATCATGGTTGTTGTGTACAGAGAATTAGCCGACAGTAAATGCTGTTCTTCCACCACCAAAGGAATTGCTGTTTGTTCAGCTGGGGCAAAAAACTGAGTCAGAGTAGAGACTAAAAAAGTCACACCCAGAATAATGGCAAAACCCACAGGTAACATCCCAATAGGTTGCCAATCATTAGTTAACCACAGCAAAAACGGAATTGACAAAACCAGGATACCGCGCCAAGCATTAGTTGTGACTAGTACAGTTTTTTTCGACCAGCGATCCACAAACACACCAGCCACAGAACCAAACAGTACAGCCGGAATCGTAAAAGCCATCATTAGAGCTGATACCCAACCGCTAATGCTTTGATCACTTCCTTGAAACTGAGTATTAATCAAGCCAATCATCAGCACCAAATATACTTTATCTGCCATCTGGCAGAAAACTTGACCACCCCAAAGAGCCAGAAAATTAGGATTTCTTAATACAGGTAAAAATCCCTGCTCTCCCCCATTTTCTGATTCTGTGTCACCATTGACACCAGACTCATCTAATTGTGCTGATTCTGTTTCCGAAGCAGTGGCTACAGACAAACTGCGTCCATTACCGTTGCTCCCGGTTTCAGATTCTGGGGAAACCTCAGTTTTTGGGCTTGAAGATGTATTTGTTTGAACATTTTCACAAACATCTTGTGTCTGTTCTGGACAATTTGTAGACTTAGGAACAGCACTCAAGTGATTCTTGACTGTAGGATCTGATGCCCTATTCTGTTTTTTGGTGTTTGGTGATAAAGGTAGGATTTTTCTATCCAAATCAGACGGTTGCATCATGGTTAGCGGCAAAATAAGAGTCAATCAAGGTAGCAGAAAGAATTGGGCGACCTAAATGATATTGAGCATACTGGCGCAAAATCTTCTCAACAGATAACCAGCCATAATTTTTGGCAGCATCCATTCGCATTATCTCTGGTTGTGACAGATTTTGGAGCATGGTTAGTTCTGTAGCATCCAAGCGACAAGAAATTACTGGTATATCTTGGTGATGAACAACTGTTTGGTAAGCTAGGTTTCGGTCATCGGCTGATGGAGCCAGACGGGGCTGAACTCTATCTTTACGCAAATTTTCCCAAGCCTGTAAACAGACTGTACCACCGGCGGTAACACTAAATCCCACGCGCCAATTAGGGTTGGTAAAGTCTGGTCTTAAAATCTTCTGAGTTAAGCAACAGACTTGTACTTGAGGTGACAACCCTGCTAGAGCAAAAAAATGAAACACTCCCTGAGCTAATTGAGCATAAATAGCAGATGTATCAGTTTTGGGAAGTAATTCCAATTGATGAAGATATTCATTGAGTAACTGATAAAGTTCCTCTTGGGGTTGTTCACTCAAAGCTTGACACAGCACTATTTCGGCTAAATACTGACCAGCAGCAAGCTTCCCCAAATCTTTAGCCAAATCTGGATAAGTTTTGACAGTTTGTGCTTGTGTAATTCTATCGAGCGATCGCCCTTTGGCAATCAGTAATTCATTCACCACAAACATCCCACTCCTACCACCCAGGCTAGAGTTTTGTTTGCGCGCCCCTGGTGCAACTGCTTGAATCAAACCGAACTCCCGTGTCAAAATTGTGACTATCCTGTCTGATTCTCCCAGCACTTGGGCTTTGAGATTAATTCCAGTGGCTTTATAGGTTTTACTCATTAGTCATTAGTCATTAGTCATTAGTCATTAGTCATTAGTCATTAGTCATTGGCTATTCTTTAAGGAAAAACAACCCACGACTAAAGACGAAAAAAGCCATGACTATTCACCCTTATTCAGGTTATCGCGCTGGCGGAGCAAATCAATACTCCGAGACGTACCTAATCTAGTAGCACCGGCTAGGATTAGCTCTATAGCTTCATTGTAGGTGCGAATACCACCAGAAGCTTTAATTCCCAAGCTGTCTTTAGTAATTTCCTTCAACAGCCGCACATCCGCCAAAGTAGCACCACCATTCCAACCTGTACTGGTTTTTAAGAAAGCCGCCCCAGCTTCCATAGATACTTCCGCAGCCAACTTTTTTTCAGCATCAGTCAGTAGGTTAGTTTCCAGAATCACCTTGACAGTTTGCCCAGTTTCTTCACAAATTTCCGCAATTTCGCGATGAACAGCTTCAGTTTTGCCCGCCTTTAACCAACCTAAGTTAATTACCACATCTAGCTCAGTCGCTCCATTTTCCGCAGCTTCCTGAGCCTCATAGAGCTTAACGGCTGAAGTTGTCGCCCCCATAGGAAAGCCGATGACTGTACAAACTTGAGGCTTTCTACCGTGGAGGAGTTCTGCTGCTTGCTTCACATAGGAGGGATGAAGACAAACCGCCGCAAAATTAAATCTGTCTGCTTCTGCACACCATTGCTCAACCTGCTCTGGAGTAGCCGTCGGCATCAGCAGAGAATGATCGATAAATGGCGCAATATCAATATAGTCTGCTGCCATCGTGTGTTTTACCAGTAATTGATTCTTAAAGTTTATAAAAAATTAAGACATTTCTTAATACATATATTAAAACACATATCTTCTGGGTTGAACCTCAAAATAACCTGCTGACATGGTTTTCCCTGCCAACGTATAAATATTTGTCAGGAATATAAATTTAACACCCCGCCCGTCAAACTCTCCCCTCTCCTTAGCAAGGAGAGGGGCTGGGGGTGAGGTTCTATATTTTATTAAATCACCATTGCTAAGTATTAAACTTGACATTAGACAGTTGTCAGGTTAGGAAGGTGAACATCTTTGTCTGACAAAATTCCCCTTTTAGCCTGATCAGGAAAAATAATAAAATGTTTAATAATACAGAATGGTTGACAGAAAATTCAAATGGTAAATTTCGTATTAATAGCAGAGCTATCTACAGAGATTTATCTTCTAAGATAGTGAATAAACTAGATCAAAACCTATCTGTTAGTGAAATTTTAGACTGGATGAGAAACGAAACAAGTAAAGCTTTTAGAGAAAAGTATTCGCAAAATCCTCAAGTTGGCGCTCTCAACAAGGCGACAGGAGGATGGAATGAGTTAATGGCAACTAGCTTGCTGTCTGAGATTGTCTTAAATATTAATCAGGAAAATGAAGTGTGCATTGCTGTCTTTTCCATGCCAAATTCAAGACCACAAATAGAAGGAGTAGATCAATCATATTCAAGTTTTTTAAATTTATTCAAAAATGAATATTTTGCCAATATAAATAATGCTTCAGCAAAAATTAAACCTTTTAAAGATAATATTTTTATGCCTAGCCCCGACGATATTATTGCTGTGATTGAAGATGAAAAAAATTCAAAAATTGTAAACTCACTTTTAGAACAACAAGCAAGAGATCCAGATACTTTGGCACTGTACAATTCTTTTAAAGGAAAGCTAGGTATAAAAGAAGTCAAGGCAGCAATTTCTCTAAAAACTTCAAACCGTCCAGATCGTCGCTATCAGCCTTTGTTTGAGGCAGCTATGGTTAAAGCAATGGGGTATGTATTGCAGCAAATTTGGAAATATTTTATGGTTGTCAGCGAGTTAACTCCAGCTGATAGAACTATATTTAGTACAGCAATTGCTCCTCATGGTGTTGCACTTGAAAAAAATTTAAAGCTAGTGGATGGAACATATTTATATTCTAGAAAAGCAGATTTATTACCATTAGTAAACGATGCTATTAAAAAATAGACCCTATTCCGATAATTTAACTAAACTTTAATGATAAAGGCAACTCTAATTGATTATTCAATCTCTCTAGAGAATGCCAATTTTTAGTTATTAAAAAATCGAGAATAGTTTGAGCTAAAGCCTTTGATGCCAAATAAGGTACACCATTCCCAATAGTTTTAAACATATTAGTGAGTGACATATCCTCTGGAAGTGCAAAATTTGCAGGTAAAGATTGAATAGCTAAAGCTTCTGCTACAGAAATCCGCCGGACTTTGTAGGGATGTAAATGTACTTCATTATTACCATAGCAAGCTGTCGGTGAATAACGCCATCTGTGCAGACGTTTAAAAGATTTCTTAGAAACATCTCCTTCATCAACAGCCGCAAATCTGACAATACCTGCCCTTGGTTTAAAATAATGTTGAGTATTGGGATGACGCAAAACATGATTGTTTCTAAACCAGTATTCAACGGTTAATTCTTGAGGTATGTTTTCAGGACAAGATATTATAGAATTTTCTTTGAATATTTCGCACTTTTGCCAAGGATAATTAAAAACCTGTTTTTGAGGATATAAAACCTGGCTTTCCCAAGGAAATGCCCCTTCTGGTAGTAAATTATCACTACTGAGTTCTATTCCCATATTATTGATTAAATTATTTCTAAAACCCACAAGAATAATTCTTTCTCTATCCTGGGGTACACCGTATTCAATAGCATTAATTAACCTTTCTGTTAATATATAACCAGCTTGGCTTAATTTCTGCTTTAATGATTCAAAGAATAAACGGTGTTTTGTCGTCCGCCACAAACCTTTTACATTCTCGAATAAAAAGAAGTCTGGCAGATTTTGACAAATTAATTCTACATAGTCAGCCGAAAGTTTCCCATTATCTCCTAATTTTCCTTTATTTTTTCCCCCAACCGAAAAGTCAGGACAGGGGGGACCACCAATAAAGCCAATTATATGATCAGACTTGCGGCAGTCTTTGACTAATTCATGGAGGCGTTGTCCTTCTGTACCTGTAATGAGTTTGCTTACGTCTGCGGCTTCCCCTTCGTGATATCCATACTCTGGCTGTGGGAGTTTAAGGATTTCCCGTGAATAGCGATATGCTTTCATAAATGGTTTAAATATTTCATTGACGTAGACAATATTAAAACCGCTATTTTCAAAGCCTAAATCGAGAAAACCTGAGCCAGAAAAAAAGGAAAAAATACAAGGGGAAATACTCATTAAAAAATTTAATATATTAGGAATATATAACTTAAATTATATAGGACATTTACAATTAATAATTGCAGGAGATAAGGGCAGGCAAGATGCCCACCCCACAAAATTTATAATATTAAGATGTTTACTTTATTCACTTGCACAGTGCTGTAAAACTTTCTAACGATTATTCTCACGCAAAGCCGCTAAAACGCTCAGAAAAACTTTGCGCCTTTGCGCCTTTGCGTTAAATTATCCTACAGTTTCAGGCTGTGGTTGTGGCGATAAACGCTTGACACCTTGCTGAACAAAGGCTGACAAAAAACCCATCTGCTGGTTTTGCTGGAAGACGTTTTGCACAGTTTGGCGCAATTTGTCTAAATTCAAGGCGTTTCCTGAATCTAGGGCTATTTCTTGCTGTGCAAAATATTCCACTAAGCTTAACCCGGCTACTCTGGTAAGATAAGCTGCACTGACACCCTGGACTACACCACCAGCAACGAAGGTGACAGCGTTAGTTTTGAGAACTATACTTACAGCTTTTGTGGAAAGTTCTACTAAACCTAGTTTCAGCATCAAACTTCCCATGGTTCCAGCTACGGTTTGCGCTTGTTCCCAAGAAAACTTCTGCTGATAGATATTACCTAAATCCATCACCATCTGAGCATTAATTGCCGCAGTAGCGAGAATATCCAACGCTGGGACTGGGTTAGCAAAGGCAGCAGCCGCAGTTATCCATTGATATTGTTCAATAATTGGGGTGGCGCGATCGCATCTAGTTTCATTTAGCCACTTTTTCGCTTCAACTTTCAACAACTTGGCTGTTCTCAAAGTGGTTTTCCACACCAATTGTTGTCTTTGCTGTGTCAGCGCTTCACTCAATTGCTGTGTTAACTGCTGGATATCTGGCTTTGGTTGTTCCATCCACTCTTCCACAGTACCATCAGCTTCATGCTTCCTGACTTTAATCGCAATGGGAGAAGCCGCCGTTGCAACTACATTTTCCGCCATTCGCTGTTTTAATGACAGCAAAATACTAGCACGTTCATCTGCTAAATACTGATCTTGTTTATTGAAAACTAGAATAGCAGGTTGATTTGCGGCTTTTAACTGCTGTAAACTTTGAAATTCTGAGTCTGTCAAATCACCGTTGGTTAGGAACAGCACAAAATCAGATTGTTGAATTTCTGCTAAAACAGCTGCATCTGAATTGTCACCGGCTTCTCTAAACAAAGGTGGAGTTTCCCAGAAACTTACCTTTTGCTGTGTTGCTTCCCAACTGTTAGACTCCAGCACTTGAATTAAAGTGCTTTTACCCACAGATTTACCACCTGTAACAGCTACTTTAATTTCTTGTCTGTCTAATTCGGGCAGCAATTGGGCAACTTTTGCTCGTAATGTCTCTAAGGCTATGTGGTTTTCTGCTTCTATTGCCAGTTGGTTAATTACGGTTTGTGTTGTAGCGATCGCACTTTCGGCCATTGCCCGATCTACAACCATACCATCTAGCGACTCTAAACTATTTTTTGGGCGATTTTTCTGGAATAACCACAAACCACCACCCACAGCTAAAGCACCAACTAAACCAAACTCACTCAGCTGCACTATAGAATCATGCCAGCTTTGTAATATCCACAGGGAAAAGGATAGTCCCAATCCTCCCACTAAAATCGGTCGCTGCAACTTCACAACCATGATTCTCCGAGCTTTTTGTCAAGTTTCTCTTTCAGAATAGATCAAAATAAAACAAAACCCCGAACTTTTAACAGTTTAGGGTTTTGCTTTATCTTTTATTTGGTGGCGGGAAGTGGATTTGAACCACTGACCTTCGGGTTATGAGCCCGACGAGCTACCAGACTGCTCTATCCCGCGTCGCCTCTTGACTTCTATAGTATAACCACAAAGTCTCGGATTTGGCAACTATAAAAAAGATAATTCTCCAATTACTTCTAAACGCTTGTATTTTCCTATAGACATAAACTTCTCACAGAGGCTGTCGGCGGCACTGGGACTGATCCAACCCATCTGCTGAAGTAAGTGGATGGCCACGGCATATTTTGCACGTTTGGCTCCATCCATGACTTTAATCGTTAATCCCATACCTTCACCCAGTCGCCCAATACATTGCACTCCTTCAGCACCGGATTTACTTACCAGTTCCCCTGGAGCTAAACGCATCAGTTCTGTGTCAAATTCGCCAACTCCTGCCACCATAGCGGCATGATGAGTCATAGCGCGGACAATTCGCTCCATATCAACATTGCTACTAGAGGCTAATAGCGCATACAAAGATGCCATTTGACTGATTTGCATCAGATAGGTGGGTGCGCCGCAGTCGTCGTGAGCGCTGAGAAACTCCTCGGCTGGCATTCGCAACAATTCTGCGACTTTGCCCAAAATTAACTGCTGTACTGGGTGTTTGCGTTCCAAGTAGTTATTTAAAGGCCAATGTCGTTGTTGACAAACAGCTAACATTCCGGCGTGTTTACCGGAGCAATTATATTCCAGGGGGCTTTTTTTACCTTCAGGAATCGGACATTGGAGTGCTGTCGGGTCAAGGTCGGCCCGCCAAATAATATTAAATACCTGTCTGACCTGTTCGATTGTGCCTTTGTGGGAACTGCTAATAATGGCTAAATCGCGATCGCTCAAATTATAGCGTTCCAGCGTGCCTGTGGTGGTGACTGCGAGTGCCTGAAATGGTTTGAGTGCTGAACGGACAAATGCAGTAGTTTCAGAGTTGCCGGCAACGGATAGAACCCGTCCCCGTTCGTCGCAAACAACAGCCTCGACTATATGCCTCGATTCAGTAATCCCTTCCCGCAGTAGCCGGACTTCTAGGGGTTTGGCTTGAGTTCGTTTTCCCATTGTCATGGGTTAATATTTATCACCTTTTTTATGAATTAGTACAGCACGGCGGCTATAAAACAACCGTGCAGAACCGCAATCGGGCCGAAAACACAAATTTTTTGAGTTTTGACGGACGCGGTAGCGGTATGATTTCCTCTTGATTGGTGATTAGTCGTTGATTACTAAACACCAATGAGGATTTATGACAATTGCCAAACTATAGTACCAATAAGAAACATTCCCGCCAAGGCAGCAGAGGTAAATTTTAACCTCTGGAGAATCGGTTTGATTTCGTATGACACAATTAGGCGATCGCGCATGATCACTTCCTCCGGCTTCGTCCAAGTTTGGCCGTCGTACCAACCTGACTCTTCATAAAATACGGTCGGATTGTAGAGGCGATCGCGTACATAGAGCCAGCCCAAGAACAACCGCACTAGTACCAAAATCACCCCTACACTCGCTCCAGCCGCACCACAGAGGATGAAATGGGCAAGTTGCTTATGTGGGGGGAAGCTAGCTGCTGCTATTGGCCCGGCTACCAGCCACGATAAACTCCAAATCCAAAGTATTTTCGTGATGTAGTCGCGCCAATTTAAGATGCAATCACAAAAGAGCCAAGACGTTTTTAACTCTTCGTATTCATTGAGCGGTTGTTGCTCTGTTGGAACTGGACAATGGTCAACCGAAGGCCTAATCATTGTGGCTTACCCCCGCCCTCATCAGAATTTGCCAGCGAAATGCGTTCTGCATGAACCCAGAATGCTTCTAAATTATAAAATTCTCTCTCTGTGGGCATCATGATGTGAACAATCACTTCGCCGTAATCTAGCAGCACCCAACTACTATCAGCTTTGCCTTCTGTTTGCAAAGGTCGTCGTTGCCAATCAGTTTGTACCTTAGCTTCAATTGATTCAGCGATCGCCCTGACTTGTACTCTAGAGTAGCCGGTCATGATCACAAAATAGTCTGCCAGATAAGATACCTCTGCTACCCTAAGAACTAAAATATCATCCGCTTTGCGGTCTAAAGCTGCTTCGGCGACAGTCAAAGCTAAATTATCACTCACCTCTTTGGTTTGAGCCTCTAATCCTCTGGGTGCATTCTTGATCTTTGAGACAGACTGTAATGGGAAATTTCCTTGGAAATAATCAGACATTAAACCTCAGGTGTTTTATCCCTTGTGTTACAATTTTCTCCAACCACTGACTTCCAAACAAAAAAATTGAATCGCAAGTGTATGTGTTGGTTTTTTTGAATACTAACAAAAAAACAGGTGTCTATGGGGTTGAATCAAAAGTAATAGCGAGTCTATCTTGTGCTGAAAAAAATCAAGCAATGACTTTCTAGCCAAGATTCTAGGTAATCATCTTCATCTAGCCAAGCAGGCTCATCCTCAATATTTATATATAATTCTAGGCATTTCTCTACAGACGGGCAGAAGCCAAACAACAGCAAAGACAGCGAGGGAGCAGGGTAGAACAAATGTTAGGTAGGGGTTGAGGAACAAATTGGAGCAGTGGAACCAAGTATGTTTTAATTTTTGGCAAAAATCAGCGTAGCGGCATTTTTACACGCACTCAATTGTCATACTTCCTGCTTTCTGACTACTTGAGACTCAATTCCTGGACTATTGGCGATTACTGAGTAAAATAAATCTTCATATTGATTTAAGGCTTGCTCAAAGGCATATTGTTCCATAGCATATTGACGACTGTTAACACCTAATTCTTTAACTTTTTCCGGGTGCTTGTACAAGTCTAAAATTGCTGTTGCTAAAGCCTTGGGGTCTTCTGGTGGTACAATTACTCCCCCACCACTTTGTCTAACAGCTTTTGCAGCTGTGCCACTTTCGGGTACAGATGCCACCAATGCCCGACCACTGGCCAGTAGCAATTGAATTTTCGATGGCATATTGAAAGACACCACATTTTGCTTCTGCACTATCAAACCAACATCGGCAGCTGCTAACATTTGTGGTAACTGTTTGCGGGGTTGAAGCGGTAGCAGCAAAACGTTATCTGCACCGCACTTTAAACAATACTTTTGTAATCGCTGCAATCCTTTAGACTCACCCACAATCACAAAGGCGATATCTTGAATGTGACGCAACCCAGAAGCCGCTTTAATCACAGTTTCTAAACCTTGTGTCAGTCCAATATTCCCAGAATATAGCACTACAAATTTGCCATTCAGGTTATGTGCCGCACGAAAAGAATTATTTTTTTGGGACGAGGGGCGAATAAAATTCACATCAACCCAGTTAGGAATTTGCTCGATTTTGTCAGGTGCTACCCCCTTAGAGAGCAAATTTTCGACAAATTCATCCGCAATCACGCTAATTTTTGAGGCTGTGTGATAAGCAAATTGTTCTAATGCAGTAAATACCTTGATCAGTAATTTATTTTTTAGCAGTCCCACATGAATCGCGGCTTCGGGTAAGATATCTTGAAGATTTAACACCACAGGGCAGGCGCGTAACCATCCTAAAAGGGCTGCTGGGACACAAACAGGTAGTGATGGCGAGGTGGAGAGAATTACATCTGGTCGCCAGCCGAACAGAGCAGGTAAAAAGCTTGTCACCACAAAACTAGCATCTAACAATACTCGATCTAACAGATTGGGTTGCGGACGAATCCAGATATAACTGCGTTGGATTTGAACATTATTTTTATATTCATTCAAATACCATTTACCCCGGTAAGCTTCGTAAATTTCACGCTCAGGATAGTTGGGCATAGCAGTGATTACGCGAACTTGATGCCCACGTTTAGACAGTCCTTCTGCTAATTCTGTCATCAGTGGGGCTATGCCAATTGGTTCTGGATAGTAGTTGTAGGAGTAAATTAAAATCCGCATAAAAATTTATTGATAAATCTCCTGGCTTTTGTGGTTCATGAGAATATTTTGAGAGGATGTCTGATTCTCACTTTGATGCTGCTACTTTGATGCTGCTACATTTTATTCTCTCTTCAGAGTTTCTTGAATAACAGGGGTTTTAATTGAAGATTCAGTAAATTTTGTATCAGATACTTAAGTACAATAAATAGTTGTATGTTTTGTTACTTTAAACATTGTATAGATTGTATAGTTTCGCGTTTTGCCTAAGTATTATACCAGGACTTACGCAAAATCATGAAAAAACGAACCACATTCGCGTAGCGTCTCCCCTTGGGAGAAGAACGCGAAGGACACGAAGGAAAGAGGGTTGCAGAGAGTTATTGCGTAAGTCCTATATACTTGTTAATGATGTGTCGAATACATTTGAAGCAATAATTAATAGAAATTTATGAAGAGTATAAAAATCTAGCTTAAACTTTTAGCCTGACTTTTATTGGTATGTTGAACATCAAAAAAAACTTGTAATGAGTGTTTTACTAAGATGAATGCTCTATAAACTTGAGATTTTACAGGTTAATTTTAGATATAGTAAGTATATACGTAGGTACTTAGCTAGGCTTGTATAGATTTACGACTTGAGCAGAAGTATAATAACTGCTGCGGCGAGACTACGGCAGTTTCTATTAATGGTGTATTTTCCTGTGATGCACAATAGATGGCACAGACCTATGAAGATTTTGTAAACTAGATGAATGACATCAAACAAAGCTGCTGCGATCGCGCCACTAAAAGCACCTCATAGGACTATAATCACCGAAGAGGAAAGGTTATTCAGCAACTGGGAGTGTAAAGTAACCAAGTCCCCCCAGCACCCCTGCCTGTTTTCTGACCTTGAGTTTCCAAAAGGAAGTTTTCACCAGGAGTGAGGCGAATCATCACTGAAATAGCTATACTCCAAAGTGATACCCTCACTATATACTGAAGTTTTCTAGGGCTGGATTTTATGACATCCTACGCAACCTCCTTTGCCAAGGCGGAAATGAGTGAACTCCGGCGGTTAAAAGGCTTACTACCGCCCGAATTGCAAAGCTGGGTCACGGTTGAAGGTACGACCGAAGTTAATCCACCGATGATCCGTTGCGAAGAAATTGGTAAAGACCAAGTAGAAATTCAAATTGACTTGGTGAAATGGGATGCGCTGGCAATGGATCAGCGTAATCTGCTGTTCTGGCATGAAGTTGCTCGCATTCAAAATGATACTATTCCCAAAGATGGCTGGGAAATGGCAGCATTGGCTATTGGTTTAGGCGGTGCTGTGGGCGAATTGTGGGTGCAGGATGGATTATTGCTGGTATTAGCTTTGGCACTATGTGGTGTCTCTGGCTGGCGATTGTATCAAAAGAATAATGGGGAAAAGCAAATCAGAGAATTGCTAGTTGCAGACGAGAAAGCGATCGCTCTCGCAACACGCTTTGGTTATAGTCTCCCTAACGCCTACAAGAGTCTGGGTAGTGCGTTAAAAACCATGATTGATAATACACCTAGCAAGCGCCAACGGTCTCGCTACGAAGCACGACTTTCGGCTCTCAAACGCAGTGCCAACAAAGCCAAAGCTAAATCTAAGACTACAGATGAAGCTTGATTGTAGAATGCAGTCAGGAGGTGGGGTGGGAGATACCCACCCCCAACAAGTATTTAATACTACAGTTGATTTAACATTTTGTGAGTTTGAGGTATAACCCGGACTTGTGGGACAAACTGCTTCATTAAAGCTTGCCACATCAAAACTTTTTCTGGAGCAGGTGCTAGTACAGGTGTTTCGGTAAGTTGTTCTGAGGCGGCTAAAGGTGTCACAGGTTGTAAAAATATGGGGATATCTGGGCTAACATCAGCCACCATGGCCGCAGAACGTTCCAACTCGGCTGGATCTGTATTGTCAGAAATAATTATCTTGACAAAAACTTCTAAATGTGTATTGAAACATAATTGTAAAAAGTTTGTATGTTCTGTCCAGAGACTTTCGCCACTCACACTGGGCAGTTTTAAATCCATGCCTACAGAGTCGAGGTAGGGTAAAACCATTGCCAACTGTTCTGGGCGATGTCCGCCTGACTCTAGATATATGGGTAAGTTGGTAAGCGATCGCACTTGGGGCAAAAATTCCTTTAAGAAAGCTGCATGAAGAAGGGGTTCCCCGCCTGTTAAGCTAATGCTATCGTGTAGACAAGGTAGATTTTGCCTTTCAACCCATTGAATTAAAATGGGTAATGAGACAGGATTAGAGTGGATTTCAAAGTCGCGCAATCCAGGCGTAAGCTCTATTCGACAAGTAGCGGGTGCATTCCAAGTGTGGGCGCTATCGCAAAAGTGGCAGCGCAAGTCACATAAAGCAAAGCGAATAAAAAGTTGACGTGTCCCGACATTCAGTCCTTCCCCTTGAATAGCAGAAAAGACCTCAATCAGGCGTGCTGTAGGTTGAACCGTAGTTTTGACAGTCATGGGATAGTAGCAACGCGATCGCGCTGCATCGGCACAAAAGATCAGATGTTTTTTTACTTCTGATTCTATTGTGAATCGTCGCTGGCAATCTCTGCTTCCATCCTGCGTAACTAACTATTAGTGTTTATGCCTACTCATTAACTGTCACCTCAGCACGAGGTTAAGTAAATTCCCAGGATAAAATAATTTTTGGCAGTTTAAATTTATATGGCAACGAAAGTGCAGAGCTTCATGACTAGCCAACCCACACAGGAAGTCTTTCCAGTTACTTCCTTCCAGGAAACTGTAATAGTAAAGGTATCAGCACGGTTAAGCGTGCTTGAGGCAGTAAGCTTTAAGCAAACCTGCCAAGATTTAACTCAAGAAAATACACCTCCCAAGCAAATTATTGTTGATTTTAACCAAACTACTTTTATGGATAGTAGTGGTTTGGGTGCGCTAGTGAGTAATTTCAAAAATGCCCAGAAAAAAGGGGTAGCCTTGACTTTGCGGAATGTCACCCCTCAAGTCATGGCAGTGCTAAACCTGACAGGATTAGATGAAGTTTTTCCTATTGAGTCTAGCAGCGAAAGGTTGCCAAGACAAACCCACACACCCACAGATACCCACAAGAGTAACTTTCGCAAAGTAGAGCAACTACCCACCACTCATCGTTCTGTGGCATCTTGGATGAAACGGGTCATAGATGTTGTGGGCGCAATAGTGGGTTTGGTAATTACAGGATTCTTGTTTATTCCCATTATAGTAGCTATCCAAATGGATGATCCTGGCCCCATTTTCTTTGGTCAAATTCGCTGTGGTTGGATGGGCAAACGGTTTAAAATTTGGAAATTCCGCTCCATGTGTGTAGATGCTGAAGCGAAGAAATGTCAAGTAAAAAATCAAGTCCAAGGTGCATTTTTCAAGAACGAAAAAGATCCCAGAGTGACACGGGTAGGGCGGTTTTTGCGCCGAACCAGCTTGGATGAATTACCGCAATTTTGGAACGTTCTCAAAGGAGATATGAGCTTAGTGGGTACTAGACCACCCACACCTGATGAAGTAGAGCGCTATGAAGTACCGGAATGGCAACGTTTAGATGTTAAACCCGGTATGACTGGAGAATGGCAAGTTAATGGACGATCTACAGTACGCTGTTTTGAGGATGTAATTCGCCTAGATTTAGGATATCAAAAAAATTGGAGTTTATTCTACGATTTGAAATTAATTTGCAAAACTGTAGCAATTCTATTTCATAAAAATAGTGGTGCTGTTTAGTTCATTAGTTTAATTTCTAATTTGTTAGTAAACTGCAGTACAATTTCCTATTTCGCTATGCCCAAGCTTTTTATAAGTTTGGGTATTGCTTTTTTCAGCTTAATTCACGAAGGCATGATTTTGATAACAAAACCACTACCATAAGTATAACATTTATTAGTCAGAATGATATTTACATTACAAAATAATTAATAAATCTTCTTCCACTTTGTAAACTAATCGATGTTCATCTGAAATACGCCTTGACCAGTAACCTTGTAGTTGATATTTCAGGGCTTCTGGCTTACCTATTCCTGAAAAAGCATCTCTTTGTATATCTTTAATTAGTGCCAATATTTTTTTAAAAGTTTTTTTATCTTCTGTAGCCCATTCACCTAGTTGTTCAAAGGCTTCTGGTTCAAATGCCACCTTTTTCATATTCGTCTAAATCAACATATATTAAATTTCCTTTTTCTACATTCTCTAAAGCTTTAAGTAAATGTGTTTTGTTAGCTTCTGATTTCATCAGATAGGTAGTTTCATCTTCTTCAGTGGGTTGTTCAAATAGCACAATGACTTCTACAACTGTTCCTTCTGGTAGTTCGGTGGTAGACAGTTCAATTTTGCCATCTTTACCGACAACAGCCTTTTGTTTAATTCCACTAAGCATAATTATTCTGAATTTTCATTTTTTCTGTAATTTAACTATATCTGATTGGTCTAATGTTTGAGCGATGCCTTTGTCTCTCTTTTTAACGTAGACGTGCTAGCGCTACCACAGAGGCGCAGAGAACACAGAGAAAGACCAAAGGAATTGATAATAGTGCCAAAGTGAAGCTAAACAGTAACGTATAATTAATTTTTGATTTAACTTCCTCAACCCTACCTACATCTCAAACAATTCGCCCTGTTCTGCTAGATCCTGATTTTCCCTTTGTGCTTTCTTAAAAGTCGATTCACCCTGTTTCAAATCAAAAAATTCTGGTCTTTTTTCGCCATTTAATAATTCTTCAATAGTTAAAATTTGAACTTTTGCGTAATCTCTACCATTTCCGGCTTTATAAAAATCAGATAATGCTGCTTCCTTAATCATTGGTTTCGTGGGAGGAGTGAAAGTAACAAATAATCCAATTTCTGCTTTATTTGTTGCCATTGTTCCTCGTAAATCTCTAATCATAGAGGCGTTAATATTTTTACCTCCTTTAACGCTAACAATAATTTTTTTTACTGCTGTCTTATTTGATTTTTTGATATCAATTACATCTTCAAAAAAAATCAATCCATCTATACCACCATCTGCACCTTTCTTTTTATCTTTGTATGGTTGAGCATTAACCAAAGAACAAGCCCACCATTCAAATTGATAGGGGTCACGTAAAAATAAATCTTCTGCTGCGGCTAAATCTTTAGGTGTACCTTCTACTTCAAATTCAATCCCTGGAACTAATTTTTGAGTTTTATTTTCATCCTCAATAAATTTGCTAGGAAAAGCGTCTCTTAATCGTTTTTCTATGAGTGCAATGGCTAAATGAGTAATATCAATTCCTATCCAATTTCGCCCTAATTTTTCGGCTGCGTGTATTGCTGTACCACATCCACAAAAAGGGTCAAGGACAATATCATCTTTATTACTACTCACTTGAATGATACGTTCAAGCAATGATTGTGGTTTTTGTGTAGGATATCCTAAAGCTTCTTTAGCTTGAGAGTTTACTGGAGGTATATCATCCCAAATATCAGAGATTCCTTTACCGGCGACCTCATCTAAATAACGTTTATAACGTGGTGTTTTGCCTGTTGGTGGTATAGCTATCCGTCCTTCACTCAGCCATTGTTGGGCGCGAGATTCAGGCATTCTCCAACCGTTATCAGGAGGATCGCAATCTAAAAGTTTATAAAAATAACCTCTACTCGTTTTTGTATTTGTTAAATCACCAAATTGAAATCTTCTACCATCGCTATCAATATTACAGTAATATTGCTTGATATATTCATCTGTATAAGGTAATTTCAGAGGATTCCATGTAAATTGATTAGATTTTACATAGTAGAAAATAATATCTGTAACTCTTGCATACTTTTTAGCATCACTATGGCTGCTTGTCCGTTTCCAAGTAATCTGGTTACGATAATTTCTAGCATCGAAAATCAAATCTAAAATCATTTTTAGGTAATGGCTGGCTGTAGTATCGCAATGTAAATATAAACTACCTGTAGATTTGAGAACTCGATGTAACTCTATTAATCTAATTGCCATCATTACCAAATAAGCTGATAAGGAATTTTTCCCCAGAGTCCTCACTAATAAATCTAATAATTGATATAATTCTCCTTTTTTATGTTTAATTTGGTCTAAAAATCTCTCAGATTCAATACTCCATGTCCAAGTATCTTCAAAAGCTGTAATTTGAGCTTCTGAACGTTCACCGGTGGTATTCTTAAATAAAATATTATAATTAGATTTAGAGTTAAATGGCGGATCAAGATAAATTAAATCAATATATTCATCAGGAATGTGATCTCTGAGAACATTTAAGTTATCACCATAGTAAAGACGCTTCATATATTCTATAACCTTTAATTAATTCAAAATAGATTAAATCAGTAAAAATATAACATTAATCCAGCAATGAAAACACCCTGATTTTTCTTTAAAAAAAGACGAACAATTGTTCGCCTAATCATCATCCTGTTATGGTATTAATCGATTCAAAGCCAAACTTTAATAAACCTCATCGTGGCTACCGATATCAACCAACACAATTATCTCCTCTTGTGCATCCTCAGCTTGTTTTAATGTATAGATAATTCGACAGTCATAAGCCACTGAACAAGCCCATAAACCTTCTAACTGACCACTCAATTTATGAGATTTCAAAACAGGGTTAAATATATCAGACGCTAGTAATTCTAATATTTCAAATATTTTCCCCTCTAATTGGGGATTTTTACGAATAACTCGCTTAAAAGCTCTTTTAAAACTGGTATCCCAAACTAAAAGTTTCATTCATCTCCAGTCAAATCAGCCCATAAATCTCCTACAGTACCTTTTTTAGCTGTTCCTGCTTCAACTGCTGCTAAAGTTTGCACCGCATGATTAGCTATTTCTGAGCGTCGTTTTTCAACTCTTCTTTTTTGAATTAGTTCTAATAATAAATCTTGGTCTTCCTGAGAAAGAGCTTCAACGTATCCAATTATTTCTTGAAAAGATATAGTATTGCTCATAGAAAACCTCACTTATACCCAAATAACATAGAGTGGGGTTAGCATCATTCACCCCACTCCATATTACTAAATCTTCGCTTCTTCCTTCACCAACTTATCCCAACCCATATCCTGCAAATTAGTATTCCGACGCAGTGGACGAGTCACTAACTCCAGAATGTCACGGGTATTAGTAAAACCGTGAATTTGAGCAAAAGTGAACTCCACAGACCACTTCGTATTAATACCTCTAGCTTCCAAAGGATTAGCATGAGCCATACCAGTAATTACCAAATCTGGTTTAGATTCATAAATCCGTTGCAATTGATTGTAATTATCCGGCTTTTCCACAATTCTGGGCAAAGGTACACCCATCTCGTGACAAGTCTTCTCTAACAGCGCCAACTCAGCAGCTTGATAGCGCTTATCCATGTAAGGAATACCGATTTCTTGCACTGTCATCCCACAACGTACCAAGAACCGCGCTTGGGAGATTTCCAGCAAGTTATCACCCATGAAGAATACAGACTTACCGCGAATCAGTTTGACGTAATCTTCCACGCTTTCCCAAATTTGAGCTTCGCGTTCATCCAAACCTTTGGGAGTAATACCGAACACAGAGCAGATTTTCTCCACCCAGGCGCGAGTTCCATCAGGGCCAATGGGGAAAGGTGCGCCTATCAGTTTACACTTGCGGCGACGCATTAAAGTAGTCGCAGTCCGACTGAGAAAGGGGTTGACACCAGCGACATAATACCCTTCTTCAATTACTGGCAATTCAGTGAAGCGTTTTGCAGGTAGCCAGCCGGAAACTCTAATTCCTTGTTTCTTCAGTTCCAAGGTTAACTGAGTCACCACAGGGTCAGGAAGAGAACCGAAGAGAACTAGAGGTGGATGATCCACATACTCAGATTCCTCTTGGATAACTTCTTCTTTCTTCTTGCCGAAGTTTAGCAGCTTTTGGATAGCGTTGCGATCGCTCTTTTCCGTTTCAGTTTCCGCCGCAGGAGCCACACTAGGACAACGATGAGCCATTGCCGCCAAAACAGTGTCTTCCCCCTGTGTAAAGGCGTAATCTAGACCATTTGCACGAGCAACAACAATAGGAATACCAATATCTGATTCTAGCTTCGGTGCTAAACCTTCCAAATCAGTTTTAATAATTTCCGTAGTGCAAGTACCAATCCAGACAATAACACTAGGATTGCGATCGCGCTTAATTTGCAAACACAACCGCTTCAACTCCTCATAATCATTCAACTGCGCCGAAATATCACCCTCTTCCAACTCTGCCATTGCATAGCGAGGTTCAGCAAAAATCATTACCCCCATCGCATTTTGCAGGAAATACCCACAAGTCTTAGTACCAATTACGAGAAAGAAGCTATCTTCAATTTTTTGATACAACCACGCCACGCAGCTAATCGGGCAGAAGGTGTGGTAATTCCCAGTTTCGCATTCAAAGTTTAAAGCTTCTGGTTGTTGAGCGATCGTCATTTTAATTTTTCTCCCCTGGATATTTTATAGCAGGTGAATATAGGGCAGGCATGAGGGGGAGATGATGTGTCCCCCTGAATACCGTAGCTTGTGGCACATAGTGCCAGTGAGCAGTCCCTATATTCAACAGGAACGGCAATAATTAAGCGTTGGGGAAGAGACGGGCAATTTCTGACTCATCAAAAACTCCTGATGGCAGTTCTTCCCCTAATAAATCGTTATTTTCTTCACTGTTTTCCGACGCTGTTTCATTACCCCAGACATCTGACAACACGTCTTTAAAGGCGTTCTCGTCTGGTGTATTTAATTCCTCCAGCATTTGGTCATCCAGCGTTTCTTCCGACGCAGTGGGTGCATCAAAAGAAATCTCGCCAAAATCATCTGCGTCCATACTGAGTGTTTCTTTGAACTCATCACCCAGTTCATTTTCACGGGAATCGGACTCTTCGACCACTAGATTTTGCAGATCAGAATCCATCTCAAAGCCATTTGCATAAGACATGGCCAGAGTTTCATCTTCAGTATTTTCATCTACGGTCTCAGCTGACTCGTATTGATTGATCTCTTCTGCATCTTCTGTTTCGGCTGGAGGAATGAAACGGTTACCGAGAGCAATATCTGGGTCAAAATGCAAATCCAGCACTTCAATCAAAGTATCAGCGTCAGCATTCAGCCGGGAAAAGGGCATCATTAACTGTGCCAGTTTTGGTTCCAGCGCGTTGACAACGCCCAGGATGAGGTATGAAGGTGGTCTTTTTCCGCCATCAGGAGTGTAAACCGACTCTGCTTTCATGTGCAGAGTAATCCATTCACGGTTTGCCTGAAAGAATTGCAACCACTTCTGTCTGATTGAATCTGTAAAGCTACTAAAGAAAGCCATATTTTTTCCTCATCCTGAATATTGATGTTGTTATACAATCATCAAGTCTAGTGCCTCTTCTGAATTAGGAACCTGGTGTTTACCCGGATTTAGGTAAAAATCAGACAACAAAGAGAATAATTCCCGGTCTGGAGTATCATTTGGTACTACACCTTCTGGACGCGCCAGAATTTGGTCAGCAATATTCAGGTAGTAATCGCAAACGTAGCTCAGAGAAGGATCATGTTCTGCCATTTCAAACAAAGTTTTACCCTTGACGCGGGAAATACGGATATCTTCAATTAAAGGTAAAACTTCCAGAACTGGCATAGGAACAGTTTCTATATATTTATCTATCAAATCCCGTTTAGCGGTGCGGTTGCCAATTAGACCAGCTAAACGCAGTGGGTGAGTTCTGGCTTTCTCCCGTACTGATGCCGCAATCCGATTGGCTGCAAACAAGGCATCAAAGCCATTGTCAGTCACAATCATGCAGTAATCAGCATAGTTGAGTGGAGCTGCGAAACCACCACAAACAACGTCACCTAGTACATCAAACAGAATCACATCATACTCATCAAAAGCGTTGAGTTCTTTCAGTAATTTTACGGTTTCGCCAACTACGTAGCCCCCACAGCCTGCGCCTGCCGGTGGACCACCTGCTTCTACACAATCTACACCGCCATAGCCTTTATAAATTACATCTTCTGGCCAAACATCTTCGTAGTGGTAGTCTTTTTCTTGGAGAGTGTCAATAATTGTGGGAATCAAAAACCCTGTGAGAGTGAAGGTGCTGTCGTGTTTGGGGTCACAACCAATTTGCAGAACTTTCTTGCCGCGTTTGGCTAGGGCGACGGAGATATTACAGCTAGTTGTGGATTTACCAATACCACCTTTTCCGTAAACTGCTAGTTTCACTGTTGTTTGCCTCTGATAATTGTTTGTCAAACTCGTGGCTCAAGCTTTTGCCTTCACCTAGCCGCGCATAGCGATGTCTGATCTGTGTGATTGTCATTATTGTCCAAATTACACAGAAAGGAAAGGGGGTTGAAAGTTGAAAAACGTCTAAATTCGTTTTCTTAAGGTTTTAAAAAGATTATGTTTAATTTTTTAACCACAAAATACTATTAATTGGCTTAAAAAAGCAATTAATTAAATTTTTAGTTTAATTTTTTTATAAAAAAGTTACAAAAGACAAAATAACTGTATATACTTTTGTATATAGTTTTCATGGATTTAAACTACCTTTAAATAGGCTGATAACCAGCAAAATGGGCTGAGTGGGAAAGTTGAAGACCGAGATTCGTCATTCAGTGCTAAAAATATCACTGTGAATTGCCATAGCAGGCATATTGGCAAAATTCAGTCATTGCCAAGACTCTCTGGGCTATACTTTTTGACTGTTGGTAATTTGTTTGTAATAAATTATTAATTTTACAAAATTGCCTCATATTTCCGATTCTATAGCTTCAATTTCTTGTAGAGATTGCCAGCCAGCTTGCCACTGAGAGTTATCTTGTAACAATTTGGCATTTAACCAAAAGCGGACATTGGGGTCACAAGCCGCAACCATTTCGGCATATACCCACTTACTCTGATTTTTCCGGTTAACGACTTGGAAGTGCCGCCAGCCATCTATTTTTTGGTGTGTTGTCCACTTAGAACCGACTAGGTGAGGAAATTTTTGTTTTTTAGGCATTGAACATAGAGAAGTAGGCATGGAAAAGGGGACATAGGGCATTAATTTCTCCCTATTGCCCAATAAACCTGGAAATCCCGGTAAAATATGATTGTCTCAATTACGAATTACCTAGCTTGCTTCTCGCCTTTGGCGAGTATTACGAATTATTGTCAGGTGTTACCAAATCGCCGTTACGGGTGTACTTATGGCAACAGACTTTACCATCTTCCTCCAGACATAGTGAGAACCATCGGATATGGCTCCAACAACCGTTGAGACTGTTGGTAATTTTGCGTTTTTTTCTGTATAAGCGTTGTCTGATGACTTCATTAGGGCAAAGAATCTCTAATGTGCCTTTACCATCTTCGTCCTCGGTGATCCGAAATAGGCATTGTTGCAACAAAGCACGACTACTGCTGTCGAAATATCGCTTAAAGCGCTGTAACTTCTCCCCTTCGGTCATTTGGCTAACGCGTTTGACTTGAAATGTCTCTTCGTCCTCAAAGTCAAAGTCATCATCATCAAAGTCATTAGGGTTAGTCATAGTTCTACCTGGGGAGTGTCAACCCAATTGTAATTTATTTTAATTCCTCGGTTGTGCATAGCTGGGATAAATAAATCTGTGGATAATGCTGCTTCTACAGGTGAAACACCGGGTTTTGTCAATTTACCCTCTAATAACAGTTGGGCAATGCTACCTGTACCACAGCCAGAGGCTACGGCTGTATTTTCATGTACTAATGTAGAACAGTAAACGGCTGTTTGACCATTTTTTTTACCTGTAACTTCTGAACGCACCGCTACCCCAATTCCACTGAAATTATTGGTGAAATCGGTCATCAAGTGACTGAGGCGCGACAAAAATTCAATCATGTAACGACGCTGCATTAACCACTTCGGAAATATATGGGCGGCCATCCAAGTGAGGTGGTTATAAAAGTCGGGAATAGAGCCAAACTTGGTAACTACAGTTTGAACTGATGGGAAGGCGTGGGGTATTGTAAAGGTTTCTGGCATATCAAACCAGTAAACGCCACTGCGTCCATAGGGAGAGGGAAAATCAACAACTTCTCTTTGACTATAAGGCTGGATTTTTTGCCACTTTCTATCTATCCAAGCTGCAAAAGGATATTGTAATCCTAAAAAGGTTGTCCGCATGACTGTAATTCCCGCACCACCAGAACCAGATACTAAATAACTTAAATGTATTTTTTCTGGTTCGTCAAATTGCTCGACACACTGACGCACCATGCTGTTAGAAATTCCGGGAAAAATGCCAGTATTAATAATTGCGGTTACGCCAGCAGCAACAGCTTGTTCATGGTAATTTAGAGCTTTGCTAGTATAAGAACGATGGTCACTGACATCTAGATAGTTGACACCTTGTTCAATGCAAATTTTGAGAACATTAGCATCTCGGTAGTGAAATGGTCCAGCACAATGGATAACTAAATTGGAGTGAGCGATCGCCTCTCTCAATTTATCAACTTCTGCCAAGTCCAACACCAAAAAATCAACTTTCTTGCCCAAAGACGAGCTGACGCTCCTTTGTGCCTCTGGAGAGCGTCCAGTAATCGTAATTTGTGCCTGCGTGTGGGTGGCGATATCCGCCGCAACATTGCTACCAATCCGCCCTCTTCCACCAAGTATCAAAACGCGATCTGTCATTACTCCAGTATAGGCAACACCAACCTTTATTTGAGCAGGTTTTTGTACTATTTGCCATCGGTTACAGGTATGACTTACCTAAAAATACTGTCACAAGTAGTATTTGAGGTGATTTGCTGATATATTCTTCAGTAGTAAAAATTTTCTATGTACTGAGGCAAAAATGGAAGATAAAAAGGCTTATCAGGACTCATAAGTCGGCACTAATATTTCCAGCTATATTAAGAACTTTTAATGTAGGGTGTGTTGTCGCGCAGCGCAACGCACCGTCAAAACTTCGGCTTTTTGTGTCAACAATTCAAGGTGCGTTAGCCTTCGGCATAACACACCCTACGAACAATTTATATTTCTTCATGTACATTGAATTTTTCTCGCCGACTTAATTAGAACTATTTAGAGAAACCAAATTTAATCATCAAACTTGTTGGTGTTGGTCATCACTTCTGTGTTTAACATTATCTTATGCTTTAGACAGACGTTCTGGGAGTTTAACAGCATTAATCTTGAAAAATAAAGGCAAAATTCAAGTTTAGTATTTCTGACTGAACAAGAGTTAATCGCAGTGGGAAATACGTCAAGATTTTGGACAAATTTCATCAAATTACTTGGCAATTTAAAAGTTTTGCTGTTGTAATCTCAGGATATACCAATGAAAGCAAACAAAAATACAAGTTTCTTCAAAATGCTTGCTAGCCTTGTGGGAGTCGCTGGTGTGAGTGCTTTGATCAATGTCCCAGCATTCGCATTAACTCATTTGAGCGAATCTACAACTGGCACTATACATTCCCAAACAGTACCACCTAGAGATGATACTGCTCCGGGAACACAGCCAGGTGAGCCAGGTAAACCAGGTGAGCCAGACAGACCAGGTGAACCAAGTGAGCCAGACCAACCAGGTCAACCAAGTGAGCCAGGTCAGCCAGGTTCTGAACAAGATTAAAGCATTCAGAGCCACAGTATGTATTTTTTATGAGTATATGCTGTGGCTCGTAAACAAGAATTTTGTTGGCTTGAGGAAATATGGTTAATAAAAATCATAAATATGCAGTAGGAGTATTTTCCAGACATCAAGAAGTAGATTGAACCTCCCCACGTCTAAAGCCAGGGGATTCTTGCCTACCTGAAAAAGGCGACAACGGGACATTCAAGTATCCCTCTACTCACTCAAAGAGCTTTTGCTCTCATTCGCGCATACTTTCTGAGTCCTTCATATTTTAAAGATGAACGCTCCATATCCTGCCATTATTCGCCCTTTAACTATTCCGAATCGAGTCGGATATGTCCGTTGCCGGGATTGCTCCGTACTAGGATACTTCAATGCGCTGAAGGTTATTCCTACTTGTTTTCTCGCTAATCTATTTTAACACTGTGGCTAAAGCCACGCAATCGTTTGACGGAACTTAAAAGTTCTTACCGCCTTCTCCCCATGCCTAAAGTCAGGGGCTTGCGTCTCGTTTTTCGGTCAGCAATTAATGAATTGAAAGCGTTAGGCTTTCCTATGGAGCAAGTTTCAATCATTGCTAAAGATGTAGAACCAGAGGATTTGGGTGAGGCGCAGATGAGCGATGGGCAAAGCCCCACCGTGAGCGATCGCATTGGTGAGCAAAGTGTTAATGCTACCAGGGCAGTAGGTGATACACTTACAGCTACTACCTGGGGTAGTGTGTTAGTTGGTTTGAGTAGTTTAGCAATTCCCGGTTTAGGAATTTTGCTTGCAGCAGGTTCTGTGGGTGTGGCGCTAGTCGCTAGTATGGCGGGTGTTGCTGTGGGAACAGTCGCAAATCAGAATTTAGTCAAAGTGCTGTCTGATTTAGGTATACCCGAAAACCAAGCCAGAGTTTATAGCGATCGCCTCCAGCAGAGTTATTATTTACTCATCCTCAATGGCACAGATGAAGAGATTCATCGTGTCCAACCCATATTACACAATCAAGGGATTAAAAATTGGGGCATTTATGATTCTTCTCAGACTTGGGAACTTGGCGCAAAAATTGACTCATCTGATGGGAATTGTGGGAGTTAGTAGTGCGATGCCAATGGCCGGCGCAGCTATCGCCATTATTGGCTATACCCAGATTAATCCCAGAGCGATCGCCCACACAATACCCAATAGTTCTATCACTCTGGAAACTAAAATTGCCCAAGCTAGGCTGAGTGAAATTGACAGGGTGTATGTGCAAGAAGCAGCGCAAGCCGGAATGGCAGAAGTTGAACTAGCAAAACTCGCACTGGAAACATCAGAGGACGAAAATATCAAAAAATATGCCCAGCAAATGATTCAGGATCATACGCCTTTGAATCAAGAATTAATGCAATTATCTCAACAAAAGGGAATTACTTTACCAACAAATCTTAGCCCCAAGTATCAAGCCTTAGAAGCGCAACTATCAGAACTTTCTGGCGCAAATTTTGACCTAGCATATATCAATGAAGCTGGCATTAACGGACACATGGAAAATTTAATCATCCATACCCGTCAGATTCAGCTAGGTCAAGACCCAGACCTACAAGCCTTTGCTGCCAAAACTATCCCCGTTGTAGAGTCACACTTGCAATTACTTGATCTCTTGTTCATGTCACCAACTCAGCAATAAAAAATAGTTTGAGGATGATGGAACAAATAAATGAAAAAGAATGATTTAGAATACTACGATTTAAACGCAGATAATTGGTGGACAGAAGGTAAAGTTTTAAATTTATCTAACCATCTGAATAAGTATAGAATTGATTTTTTTTCCAGTTATATCCCCACATGGCAAGGAATTAAAGTTTTAGATATTGGTTGTGGGGGTGGATTAGCATCTGAAACTTTAGCCAAACAAGAGGCTTGTGTAACTGGTATTGACTTATCTTTAGAATCAATTAAAGTAGCTCAAGCCCATGCGAGAAAAAACCACTTAAACATTGATTATTATTGGGGATTTGCTGAAAATCTGCCTTTTGCTGCCAAAAAATTTGATGCGGTTTTGTGTTGTGATGTTTTGGAACACGTTACAGATTGGCAGAAAGTTATTTCGGAAGCTCATAGAGTGTTAAAAACAAATGGTTTGTTTTTCTTTGACACAATTAATAGAAGTTTTAAATCCAAATTGATCATGATTTGGCTTTTAGAGGATATTGTCAAGCAAATACCGCCTGGACTTCATGATTGGCATAAGTTTATTAAACCCGAAGAATTAACTTATACAATGGAAAATAATGGTTTAAATAATGTTGTTATTAAAGGATTTGACTTAACAGGAGGGATGAATTGGCAAACATTGACAAACATCCTATTTAAAGGTTTAAATCCTAAAAATAAAGACAACAAACCCGAACCATTTCCCATTAAAATCAATGAAGATAGTTCGGTTTGGTATCTTGGTAAAGCTGTAAAGGGTTAAATCAGTGAAGAGTTATCAAGACCTATAGCGGGCGATTTAGACCCAATTAAGTCTCTTGACTGATAACTGATAACTGATAACTGATAACTGATAACTGTTAAAGTCTACATATATCTTGTTAATTGAACTCGGTAACGTTCTTTTTTAGTAACGGCAATTTCTCCTACTTCTAAACGTCCTTTACTACGGATAGCGATTAAGTCGCCTGATTTCACCTGAGAACTAGCTTGAGTAACGTCTTTCCAATTGACGCGCACATCACCACTTTCGATATAATTAACCATTTTACTGCGGGACATCCCAAAACCTGCCGATGCGATCGCATCTAACCGCAATGAAGCTTCGACTGTAGTTAATTCCTTCTTCTTGGGTTCCCGAACCTTTAACTCATTGATATCAATGCGCTGAGTTTTCACCGGCACAGAACGCACCTGTTGCAGACTCATTTCTAAAAATTCTGCCAATTCCGGGGCGACAATTGCTTGCGCTCCCCGTTCGCCCAGAACAAGAATATCTCCTGTCTTCTCACGGACGATTCCTGTCCCCAGCATTGCGCCCAAAAAGTCACGATGAGAGGCGGTATCAAACAGGAAATTACCAGCAAATTCCAGGGCTACGAGGTCAACTTGAGACGGTTCTAGGGGAAGTTCCGAACGAGCGATCGCCATTCTTTGGCGTTCAGCTTGGGGATAACCGCCCCAGGCGACTAATTGCACATCTGTTAACCGACTAAAAACCCGGTTAATTTCTGCCAATTCTGGCGGAGACAAAAAATCAGTCAAAACAACTTCCCAAGTTTTAATCGCTTGTTCAGCCTGATCAATTACACGAGCGACACTATCTCGATTTTCAACACCCTTTAAAAGTTCTTCTCTAGGTAACATTATCCCAATTTTGAATTTCTATGTGTTAGTTGTATCAGCATAACCCTGGATATTTTCCGGCTCAAATTTACGTAATATGCGGGTTGCTTGCCGACTTATGGCTTCAGAAACCTGAGCCACAACTATGTATTTACCCATATCTAAACGATTGCGGTAGGGTAAAGCATCACCACCGCCCAGGACTAAACCAACACCACCACCAACAAACACACTACCCATAGCGCCACCACCAGCGCCCAGCAGTCCCCCAACGATGTGATTCCCAATTTCCCCAGCCCAAGCAAAGGTATTTAAACCTGTAGCCAGACTGAAAGCACAACCTGCAAAAAAGCCGAATGGTATCAGCCAATATGACATCAGCTTTGCTTGCTTTTTGGCTTGTTCTTTGGGGTCAACCAAACCAAACTCATCAGCAGTTTTATAACCCCTACCCAGGATAGTGCTTTTAATGCCCTCAGCTTCTAAAGCTAAGTAAGCGCCTTCGGCTTGGATACGGTCTGGTAAGACAGCGACAACGTAATTCATTGATTAAATAATAATTGTGTGATAAAAGTTCTTAATTAACAGGGTATCAGTGCTAGTGGAATTAAACTTGTGTCTAATTTCAGAGATTGAGAATTGACAGGGTAGACCAGACAAAGGTAGCTGGTGTGGTACGGGAAATGTGGAATTTTTTCTGGCATCTCCCTATTATCTCATTTTCTGGAAGCAGATATCACTTGAGCAAATCCATTGGCTCACAAAAATCGTTTACCCCTTGCTTGAGAATATATATAAGAACTGGTGTGGCGAGAATCTGAGGGAATGATGGCATTTTTTTGAGCCGTTCCATGATGCTGACCAAAGAGTTATTGAGCAAATCTGCGCGGTATTCTTGTTCACAAATAACCGCACGCCATTTTCTGGCCATAGCATCCAACCATTCGGAATTAGTCATACCTGGTTCTTGTCCGGCGCGAATAGCCAGACTCATGGCTGCATCTTCCAAATCTCCATCACAATCTTCAATCAAATCCAGAGCTTCCATAGCTATAGAGTCATCAGCTAATTGAGAACGAAATAGGGCAATTTCTTGAGATGTAACTTTAGTCATAGAGTTTTTACAATCGAAATATTTGAATACTCAGCTATGGTAGTCCAATTTTGATGCTAGACTTGGCGATTAAAAATCGCGACTATACAAACTAAGTCCGCCTGCGCGGACTCAGATCATCGGCGTTTATCGGGCGTTAACAATTAATTTGGGACAGTTTTGCCATTCGTCTAAACGCTTCTGTTTTCCTGACGTGCTTTGAGTTTCATCATAATTTCTGCGTGCATTTCACGGGTAATGGGGTAAAAATACGTGAGAAATAAACCACAAATTAAGAAAATTGTGGGTAGTGGACCAACGGCGATGCGGATAGCTAGCAGCGCTGAGTCGGGTTGTATAGGTAGGGTAGTTTGTCCTGGTATGGCTGCTTGGAAACCGGCAGATTGTAAGGCGTTTCCTACTAAAAATATTCCTAGAGCTAAACCTAACTTTTGCAGCAAAACCATGAAACCATAAAAAATCCCTTCTCGGCGTTGTCCGGTTTGGACTTCATCTAAGTCAATCACATCTGGAATTAGTGACCAAGGAACTAGATAAGCAGTGGATACGCCAAAACCTGCCATAATAGCCATGAGATACATCAAACCGATTTGGCCAGGCTGTAAGAAAAACAGTCCTCCTGCGGCGATAATCCAGAGACTCATTCCCAGAAAATAAACAATTTTTTTGCCGATTTTCTTGCTCAAAGCACTCCAAACAAATAACATGAGTAAGGCTGTTCCTTGGACTGCAATCATGACTGAGGGAACATCAGAGTCATTAAGTCGCATATAGTTGACGACAAAATAAGGAATAGTGGTGGCTGTTACCTGTACGCCTAACCAAGAAAAAAGATATATACCAATCACAAATAGATAAGGGCGATTGCTAAAGACGATTTTTAGTTGTTCAAAGAAGGGTATGGATGCAGGTTGTTCGCCTTGGGTACGTTTGGCTTCAAAAGCCAAGACGCGATCGCGCACTCCAAAAATACACACATATAAAGCCAAAACCGAAATTATCGCACAAACTGCCGCTAAAAGGAGATATTGCTGTTCGCGATCGCTAATCTTAGAAAAAATAATTTGCGCTAAAATCAACGAGAAAATACTGCCACCAATAGAAAAAGCAAAGCGAAAGCTATTTAAGGTAGTCCGTTCATCATAATTTTGAGTTAGCTCTGGAGTCATGGCCGCATAAGGCAAACTCACAACAGTGTAAAACACCTGAGATAGTAACCCAATAACCACATAATACCAAAACAATGGCCAAATATTACTACTCTGGTCAGCACCAAAACGCGGTACAATCCACTGCAAGAAAAAGATGATGCCAAAAGGAATTGCTCCGTAAAGCATCCAAGGCAAACGACGACCCCAGCGACGAGATTTAGTTCTATCCGACAACACGCCAATAATCGGATCGTTGATAGCATCCCAAACTTTCCCAATCATTAAAACGCTACCAGCTAAACCAGCCGGAATCCCAGCCACATTAGTAAAAAAAACCAGCAGAAAAAATATGGAAATATTGCCAGTAATCGCCGGTCCTAAATCTCCAGCACCATAAGCTAGTTTCGTTTTCAAATCCAGTTTTTGATTTTCTGGATTAATTCGGTAAAACTCATCAACAGAATCGTTCATGCTCATACTAAAATAAAAAGCTGGTAGTTGAATTCAGTATTACTTAAAAAGTACCTGCTTTATGCCAGACCTTTACGTTTCTTGGTCAGATTATCACCAAAAAATTGAACAGCTGGCTGCTCAGATATATGAATCAGGCTGGGAGTTCAACCAGATTGTTTGTCTCGCCAGAGGGGGACTGCGAGTGGGAGATATAATTTCCCGGATATATCAGCAGCCGTTGGCAATTTTAGCAACATCGTCTTACAGTGGTCCCGGTAAACAAGACAGAGGAAATTTAACCTTGTCCCGTCACTTAACAATGACTTCAGAAAAATTAGGTTCGCATATACTCCTAGTTGATGACTTAGTAGATTCTGGAATCACACTTGAGCAAACTATACCTTGGCTCAAGGAAAATAGTAATTCTGCCGTTGCAGAAATTCGCACAGGTGTACTTTGGTACAAAGCCTGTTCTAGCATCAAACCCGATTATTATGTCGATTATTTGCCCGATAACCCCTGGATACATCAACCCTTTGAACACTACGAAAACATGAACCCCGCCGAACTCATAGGAAAAGTAAGTCAACCGTGTGGTTAAATCAGTGAACAGTGAACAGTGAACAGTGAACAAGCCGATATAGGAGGAGATTTCAACCCAATTATGTTTCTTGACTGATAACTGATAACTGATAACTGATAACTGATAACTGTTAAATACTGCCGGCAATTAAGCCTATAATCGCACCAGCAGGGACTAATTGCCATGTGGGGCGTTTGAAGCGGATGAGAGCAACTAAAGCCAGAATGCTGATCATGGCTGCTAAGATGGAGCGCCCCAGAGTATCTTGGATGATAGCAGTTTGTGCTAGGGGAATGGCCGCAGCTGCGATCGCACCCAAAACCGCCGGAGTAACGCCTTTCAAAAAGCTGCGAATCCAGGGGTTTTGACGAATGCGAATTAAAAGCGGTGCAGCCCCCATAATGAATAAAAATGATGGGGTAAAAATGGCGATCGCCGCAGTTAAAGCCCCCATTGCACCAGCCACCTTATAACCGACAAAAGCAGCCGTAATCACCACAGGCCCAGGAGTAAATTCACCAATAGCCACACCGTCAATAAATTCGCTGCGGGTTAACCAATGAAATTGATTGACTACTTCAAACTCCAGTAAGGGGATAATTACTAGCCCACCCCCAAAGATAAAACTACCGACTTTCAAAAAAAATAACGTTAAAGTTAAATAATATTCCTGAATGCGTTCTAGTCCCCAAAAGCTAGAAACTGCCAATGTGTCACTAGATACAGTTGCCAGTGTTTTCGGCAGCACCTGCATCATGGGTAAAAGCGGAAATAGCCAAGCACTGGTACGATTTGATGGAGTGGTTGGTGGTCGATAGAGAATTAACCCGACAATACCAGCTAAGAGGAATTGCAATAGAATATTAACTTGAAATAGCAAAGTAACAAGTAGGACAATTAAAGCGATCGCTACACCTTTCCCATCCGTAATAGCCCGTTTTGCTAACTTCCAGCAAAAGCCAAAGATAATCGCAATCACCACAGGCGTAACCCCCAGAAACAAATCTTCAATCTGCGGTAAACCCTGAAAACGAAAATAAGCCCAAGATAAAGTCAGCACAATCAAAAAAGCGGGCAAAATAAAACAAATACCCGCCACCAAAGCACCCAACTGTCCCGCCCGCACATACCCAGTATAAATTCCCATCTGGGTAGAAGCCGGTCCAGGTAACATCTCGCAAACCGCGACTCCTTCCAAAAATTGTTCCTGGGTAAACCAGCCTCGCCGCACTACCGCTTCATCATTAATCATCGCCATGTGAGCTTGAGGGCCACCAAAACCAATTAAGCCTAACTTGAGAAAAAGTTGAGCCAGTTCTAGCAAGCGAGCAGATAAACCATGCATCAAATAAACCCCCGATAAACTAAATCAGTGAACAGTGAACAGTGAACAGTTATCACGCCGATTGAATCAGGGACTTCGATCCAATAATGCCGTTTAACTGATAACTGATAACTGATAACTGTTAAAATAGCCAAAGCCAAAGGGGGAGAGTAAGTAGTAATCCCATAGAGCCAACTGCTAAAGAAGTAACAGCCAAGTCACGGTCAAGATTAAAGGTTTCGGCAATTACCAATGTAGCAAATGCTGGAGGCATAGCCATTTGTAGCACAATCACCAGTGCTGGTTCTCCAGTTACGCCAAAAAGTGGTAATGTGCTGCCGATAATTAAAGGAACTACCAACATTTTAATTGTTAAGCTGATTCCTGCTTCCGGTAGCCTATGCCAAGAATTAAGCTGAGAAAGTCGCATCCCAATTAAGGCTAAAGTTAAAGCAATCACGCCCCAACCTAATTTTTCTAGGCTAGATTCCCAGACAGTGGGGAGGGTCACTTGGCGAAATAGCAAGCCGAAGCCGAAACTCCACAGGGCAGGATTAATTAAAATAGATTTGGTAATTTGCCAATAATTCCGGACATTACTGCCAAAATGAGATGCCAATACTATCCCGAAGCCATAAGCTCCGAAAAGTGATCCCAACATATCGTAGAATAAAGCCCAGGCAAAGTATTCTTGCCCGACTAATGCTAGGGTGATGGGATAACCCAGATAACCTGTGTTACCCACCATTGCCCCTAGAAGCAAACTACCTTGAGTGGATTTTTGGTGAATGGTGTTTGTGAAATAGGCTTGTCCTTTCATTCCCCACCAAGCCAAAAATGCCCCTAGTAAAATGGCTAAATAGGCGATCGCCGGAGCAATCCAAATCTGTCCCGACAAGTCAGTGTTACGTAAAAAAGCGACAATGCTTATAGGTACTCCTACCCAAAATAGCCCTTGACCCACAAGGGTAGGAACTGTGTGAGGTAGTTTGCGTCCCAGAATAAAGCCTACTAGGACTAATCCCACCAGTTTGACGTATAGTTCTAGGAGGTTAGCCAAGATTGTGCTGAAAAATAATAGATGTCAATACTACCGAAGATTCTCACTGTCCAGTCTACAATCTTTGAAGAATATTGCACAAAAGCAGGAGTTGATCCTTGAATAAAGCCCGGTTTTCTGGACAACCGCATAACTTATCAGGTGACTCTAGTGAAGATATTCCAGTGGCTTTACGCGATAGCCCTGAAGCAGCACCTAAGCGCCTTTCGTCAAGTCTAATTTTACTGATCACAGGAGTATCCGGGTTGATCGTCCTGGGTTTAATTGCTAGTTTTTGGTTTTTTGTCATCACACCCAGAAACACAGTTGCTCCTCAACCTGCATCTAACGGCACAGCTACCACAGATACACAATCTGGTAATTCTGTCAATAGTCAAGATAATAATCTGGATGCGCTATTGGGTCATTTGACATACCCAGAAGCGCCAGAATCAGAACTATTACCAATTACCGCAGATGGGCGAATTAGACTGCGAAAAGCCGCAGCCGAAAAGTATCAGGCGATGGAGCAAGCAGCGCGGCGTGAGGGTGTAATTTTAGCGGCAATTTCGGGTTTTCGCTCAGTAAAACAGCAAGAACAGCTATTTTTTGGTGTTGGTGCTAGACGCAATCAAACCCCAGCCGAAAGAGCTACTGTCAGCGCGCCCCCTGGACATAGTGAACATCATACAGGTTACGCTGTGGATATAGGAGATGGTGCAGTCCCAGCAACTAATCTGCAAACCAACTTTGAAAATACTAAAGCTTTTCGGTGGTTAGAAGGAAATGCGGCGCGTTTTGGCTTTGAAATCTCCTTTCCTGAAAATAATTCTCAAGGTGTGAGTTATGAACCTTGGCACTGGCGTTTTGTAGGCGATCGCCATAGTTTAGAATTATTCTACAAAGCCAGAAATTTAAACCCCACACAACCATGATCTAAATTACCCCTAGAGTGGATATTTGCGTAATTCCTAGAGATATAGCTCAACTATGACAGCCCGTCTTTTGACAGACAGCAAAATATGAATACTAATTATCACAAGTAGCGACAAAACCACCCCAAAAACTTGAGTTAATTCAATTAACCTAAATTTCCGACAAAATACAGCCAGGGGCAAATAAATCTAGTCCACATCTTAACATGACAACTCTTGTGGGGTGGGCATCTTAACATGACAACTCTTGTGGGGTGGGCATCTTAACATGACAACTCTTGTGGGGAGGGCAAGGATTGCCCGCCCTTATGTACGCATAGATTAAAAAAAATTATCTGACAACTTTCTACTCTCTTGACAAAAACTAGCAACTTGCCTGAAGATTCTACTCATCTGGCTGTGTATTACTTATTTGTGACGAGGCATTAAATGGGAATTAATAATCTGTTTACGGCTGGCGGAGTGGTGATGTGGCCGCTATTCGGGTTTTCAGTGTTAGCAGTAGCGCTAATTATTGAACGTATCCGATTTTGGGTGAGAATCAATAACCGTCAAAGCCGTGTAATTAGAGATGTGTTAAATCTTTATCGGCTAGATAACGTAGTTGGCGCAATGGATAAACTCCGGAAAAACGCAGATTTGCCTTTAGCGCGCATTTTTCTTTCGCCTCTGGAATTAGAAGAACCGAACCCCGAAGAATTTCGTTTAGCACTAGAAAGTGAAGCCCAAGCAGAAATACCCTTACTCAAACGCTTTCAAAACATCTTTGAGACAATTATCGGTTTAGCACCATTATTAGGACTACTGGGGACAGTCTTAGGATTAATTGCTTCCTTTGCATCCTTAGATATAGGTGATGTCGGAGGTACAAAAACCGCAGGTGTCACAGCTGGTATTAGTGAAGCCTTAGTTTCCACCGCCACAGGATTAGTAGTTGCTATATTTACACTATTATTTGCCAACTCTTTCCGGGGTCTATATATCCGTCAAATAGCACTCATTCAAGAATACGGAGGACAATTAGAGTTACTTTACCGCCGACGCTACGAACGAGGAGAGAAAAGTTATGCGCCTACCAGATGAAGCAGATTTACCAGCACAGATCAACATCTTACCGATGATTGACGTGATATTTGCAATTCTAACATTTTTTATCATGTCAACGCTGTTTTTAACTAGGTCTGAAGGTTTGCCCGTTAATTTACCTACAGCCACCACAGCCACACAACAGCAAATTCCCATGAAAATTACCGTAACGGTAGATCAAACCGGAACAATTAGCGTCAATCGTCAACCAAGTACAGTTAATTCATTAGCAGAACAACTGCGGAATATAATTGGTGCTAACTCGGAAGCCTTGGTAATTATTAATGCTGATGAAAAAGTAGGTCATGGTCAAGTAGTCGCCATAATGGATCGAGTGCGTCAGGTAAAGGGGGCGAAGTTAGCGATTTCCACTCAAAAACCCTAAGCACCCCTTAGCGCAGTATATTTCCTGATACCCCTAGATGAAGAGACGTAGCAGTGCTATGTCTCTTCAAATTTTTGAGCCAAGGATATTTTGCACTTTTTCCTGCTATATAAAACCTAGACAAAACTAGACTTTACTTTCTACTTCAACGGGAGCATGGGAGCAGTTATCCCTCAGTAGACTTTCACGCCTTAGCCAGACGCGATTGTGTTCCAATTAAGTTTCTGAAAAAGACTACCACCATCATTGCTTGGTTTTCGCGTCGGCAATAGTCTCAATTCAATACTTGATATCACCGTATTATATATCAAGTAGTTGATTTTTTCCTAAAATATATATTGATTTTTGTCAATATAAGTATAGCTTTGTCTATTAATTGTCAACTTAGGACTTGCTCTTTATTTCCGAAAAGTGTAATGCCTGTATGTAGTTTCAGGTAATTAGGCTTGTTAAAAATATTTATTGACTTATGAATTATAGGGGGTTATTATAGTGGCGAACCAGAATTATAGTTGTTAAAACGACTACTAATTATGGTAAAACTTCTTCATACCAAGAGATCACAATCATGTCAAACCCATTATTTACCGAAGTCTCCTCAGAGCAACAAGAAATTGTAGCTGGTGGATTTAACTTTGGTTCCACTTTCTTTTCTGGCTTGCAAGAAACCAGTTTCACACAAACAATTTCTACCCCAGATGGTGGTAGCCAATCAACCAGCGAAACTGGAAACGTAATTGTTCTCACCTTTGCTGAAACCTTTAACGGAATCAATCTACCTGCCAACTTCTTCAGCGCTCCCGCTCCCCAGCCATAACCGATCCCTTAATTTAGTTATCCGTCCCTGAGTTAATTGCCTACACAGACAAGCAACTTAGGTAAACTTTCTCACTTGCAATAATAGTCCTCAATTTTCATAAATTATCATCATGTTGAACCAATTGTTTACCGAAGTATCCTCAGAGCAACAAGAAACCGTTGTTGGTGGATTTACCATCAATTCTAGTCAAACCGGCTTTTTTGGCAGTCAACAGTTCACTTCAACTGTAACCACCTCTACCCCAGATGGTGGTAGCGAATCAACTTCACAAACTATCAACATAGAAATTATCACTGAAGCCTTCACCGCAAACGGATTGAATCTACCTGAAGGCCTGACTTTTGCGGCTATTTTCGGTTAAGTTTAGTAGTCAAAAATACTACTAACTTAAGTAAATTTTGTTAACACCAAGAGATAAAAACCATGACCAACCCATTGTTTAACGAACTATCCGCAAGCCAACAAGAAACCCTAGTTGGTGGATTATCAATAGGCAGCTTGAACTTTAGTGGTACTACTTTCGTAGGACTACAAACAGCTTCAATAACTAATGCTGCGTCTAATGCAGACGGTAGCATCGCAACTGGTGAAAATGCTTCCGTTGGAGTTAATACATCAGGTGCAAATTTAAACGGACTAGATATACCAGCAGATTTCAACCTAGCAAGTCTGTTCGCTCAATTCGGTTTCTAAATAGCTGATGAATCGTACCAGAGTTGATGGAAAAACATCTAGCAACTCTGGTAAATTTTGTTACCACCAAGAGGTAAAACTATTTCTGATCAATTGTTTACCCAGGTATCTCTTGATCAGGAAAAATCTGATCTGGTGAATTTAAATTAAATTTCAACAGATGAATTTCATTTAGTTTCCCTCTGTCAAATATAGCTCAGTATTACCTGAGTTTTCCTACAGGGCTACGTAAACCTGATAGGGAAAAGGCTTTCTAGTAAAGATTCCTAATAACCAGAAATAAACACAATGTTTGACCAATTATTTACAGAAGTATCTGTTGCAGAGCAAGAAACCATAAGTGGTGGCTTACTTGAAAATGGGACTTTAAATCTGAATGGAGCATCGACTTCATTTTTTGCCCAACAAACTAACTCTACTTCATTCGCTCAATCTGGTCCGGGCGGTAGTATAGCAGGCGGTGGTAATTCTTCAAACACAGTTTCAACAACTGGTTTGACTGTGAATATTTTGACTATGATGCCTCCTATGCCTCCTATGCCACCAGAGCCAGAGCCAGAGCCAAATCCAAATCCCCCCAACCCAGGACCTGTAAATCCATAGTCAGAGAAAATTGAATTTTAGAGCTTTTTTCACATTTTACCAGACATCAACTGAAATATAGTAATCCGCTTTGATTTTTGATAGCTTGCGTGGCGTAGCCATACTTACTTGCGTAGGTGGGGAGTGGTCCGTAGGGAGTGGGGAGTAGGAAACAGCTTTTTGAGTTGTAAGCGCAAAGCGCAGGCTACGCCAACAGAAATCAAATAGGAGTCCTATATCTGCATAAGTGTTTCATAAATAGATAGTGAGTAAAAGTGATAGCTTGAAAATCATTTACTAAATTTTCCATTTCCAGTTTAAAAAATGGTCAGCTATTTATTTTTGGGTCGTATAATTAGCAATAATTATCTGGTCGTGATAGACTCCCAACTAATAGCTGACCATTTTTAATAGGCACTCTAACGATAGCTGAAAATATTGCCCAACCACATAGAAGCATAAAGTTGCCAACTATATCATCTGTGGTTAACACTTTTAATTCAAGTAATACCAATTGAATATAAAGATGCATAAAAAGAACCCCACACTAGGGACTGTTTTCCCACCCAAAATTAGACGTAAATGTAGTAAAAGTAGGTTGGGTTGAGGTTTTGGCCAACCCAACTTGACCCAATATTTGGTTTGCTTCGTACAGGTGGCGCTGCGCTTAACCCAACCTACTTTTAGACTACTTCTAGACTTTTAAAACACGCCCTAGTGACTGTTTTCCCACCCAAACTTAGCAACATAAATTTTATTATGGGTATTGATGAAGAATTTGATATTATTCATAAAATTGCCTGAAGCCGAATCGGGTAGCTGTTTCTGGGGGAATTTCATCATTACTTGCACATGAAATACCAATTTGTTCGACAGCATAGTGAAGAAGACTGTGGCGCAGCTTGTATAGCGGCAATTTCTAAATATTACGGGCGCAATTTTACCCTCAGCCATGTCCGGGAAGTGGTAGGGACTGGACAATTTGGCACAACTTTGTTAGGGCTGCGGCGGGGTGCAGAAACACTGGGGTTCACTGCTAAACCTGTGACTACTTCACCAGAGTTACTGAAGCGCTTGGATGAAGCACCTTTACCAGCAATTATTCACTGGAACGGAAATCACTGGGTAGTTTTCTACGGTAAAAAAGGCAAAAAATATTTGATTGCTGACCCAGCTGTGGGAATGCGTTATCTGTCTAGCCAAGATTTAGTAAAGGGTTGGACAGACTGGTTAATGTTGTTACTAGAACCAGATCCCATCCGCTTTTTTGCCCAAGAAGATGACCAAGTAGGGGGATTTTTTCGCTTCTTCAAACGGGTTTGGATTTATCGGACAATACTCGCCCAAGCTTTACCTCTCAACTTGATGTTGGGGTTACTGTCTTTGGCTTCTCCGTTTTTACTGCAAATCCTGACTGATGATGTGCTAGTGAGGGGTGATACAAGTTTACTGACTACAGTAGTCATGGCTGTAGTGGTGATGAATATAATTTCTACTAGCCTTTCTTATGTACAGTCTAACTTAATCGCGCACTTTGCCCAGCGTTTGAAATTAGGGTTAGTGCTGGATTTTGGACGGCAAATTTTGCAATTACCGCTTTCTTATTACGAAGCCCGGCGGAGTGGAGAAATTGTCAGTAGGCTCAGAGATATTGACCAGATTAATCAATTAATATCTCAGGTAGTTGTCAGCTTACCCAGCCGCTTTTTTATTGCACTGATTTCTCTGTGTTTGATGATTTTCTATAGCTGGAAATTGAGCATAGTAGCAGTAATTATTGCTGTATTCATGACCTTATCCACTATCGTTTTTCTCCCGACTTTACAGCAAAAGAACCGGGATTTTTTAGTTAAGTATGCAGAAGCGCAGGGGTTGTTAGTAGAAACATTTAAAGGCGCTCTCACCCTGAAAACCACCAGGTCAGGACAACAATTTAAAGATGAATTGCAAGGTGAATTTGGACTGTTGAGTAACTTAGCATTCCGGACAATGCAGATTGGAATTATTAATAATAATTTTTCCAGTTTTGTTTCTAGTATTGGCGGTGTAATTTTACTCTGGTTCGGTGGTTATTTAGTAATTAATCCGGCTGAAAATCTCAGCATCGGGCAGTTATTCGCATTTAACGCCATGAATGCTAATTTTTTGGGATTAATTGCGACGGTGATTGGTTTTGTCCAACAATTCACCATTGTGAAAACTGCCACTGAACGTCTGACAGAGGTGATAGACGCGACCCCAGAGAATGAAAATGATGGGAAAAAGCCTTTTGCGATGATTCCCGGTGATACAGATATTGTTTGCAGTAATGTGAATTTTCACTATGCTGGGAGATTGGAACTTTTAGAAGATTTTTCTTTGACTATTCCTGGTGGTAAGGTTACTGCTATAATTGGCAAATCTGGTTGTGGTAAAAGCACGATAGCCAAACTAATAGCGGGGTTATACCCGATAAATTATGGTAATATTCAGATAGGATTATATAATCTCCAAGACTTGGCTCTAGATTGTTTACGGCAACAGGTAATACTGGTTCCTCAAGATGCTCATTTTTGGAGTCGTTCCATAGTAGAAAACTTTCGACTAGGAGCGCCCCATGCTTCATTTGAGCAAATTGTTAAAGCTTGCAAAATTGCGGAAGCTGATGAATTTATTATTAAACTACCTGCGAAATATCAAACTATTTTAGGTGAGTTTGGGGCAAACATTTCTGGGGGACAACGCCAAAGGTTAGCAATAGCAAGAGCGATAATTACAGATCCACCAATTCTGATTTTAGACGAATCTACAGGTGGACTAGACCCGGTGAGTGAAGCGCAAGTTTTAGAACAATTATTTCAGCATCGTCGCGGAAAAACCACAATTTTAATTACTCATCGCCCTAGAGTCATTAATCGGGCTGATTGGGTAGTTTTATTGGAAAATGGCAAGTTAAAGGAGCAAGGAAAATTAGCAGAGTTGAAGAATAAGCCAGGAGAACATTTAGATTTTTTAAGTTTTTAAGTAGTAGTAATTGGTCTAGAAGAATATGCTTTATACTCATAGCGAAAAAATCCTTCCAAGTGTTAAAACTGAGGATTTTCTGCCTCCGGTTAGTATCTGGACTTCTTTAGCTGGAGTGACGCTGGTGGGAACGGTTGTTTCTGCGGTCGCTCTGTCTTCATTTGTAAAATATAATGTGACAGTCAAAACTACGGCTACTGTTCGTCCTACAGGAGAAGTTCGAGTTGTACAACCACCAAAAGAAGGCAGTATTGAAAAGATTCTAGTTCAACAAAATCAGGTGGTCAAACAAGGAGATATAATTGCTATTCTTGATTCTCAGGATTTGCAAATTAAGCAAAGTCAATTACAAGGAAGTATTCAACAAAACAGTTTACAATTAATTCAAATTAATTCCCAACTTGAGTCTTTAGATAATCAGATGCTGGCAGAACAAAGAGTCATACAGCAGACGGTTTATGCGGCGCAATCTGATTTAGCACGTAATCAAAGAGACTATCAAGACCGGGAAATTGCTACTAACAGTGAATTAAAAGTAGCAGAAGCGGAATTGCGAAGAACACAAGCTCAATTACAAACAGCTAGTTCTGTGTTAGCACACGCCCAAACGGAAAGCGATCGCTACAAGGGATTGTCAGAAAGTGGCGTGGTTAGTAACAGCCAGTATGATGAGAAAAGTCTCTTAGTAGCTCAAGCGAAATCGAACCTAGTAGCCGCCAAAGAAGCGGTGCAGATTGCCCAAAGTAAAGTAAACTTGGCACAAGCAGTCCTCAATCCTTCTCAGGCGGCGGTAGAAATTGCTCAAATCCGCATTCTTCAAGAAACTGCTAGGGGTGAAGCCAGCATCGCTACGTTGAACAAAGAAAAACAAGCGTTAATTCAACGGCGAGTTGATATGCAAAATCAACTCTACCAATTGCGACAAGAGCTGCAACAAGTAGTAAACGAAGTCCAAGGTAACATTATTCGTGCTACCAGCGACGGTATTATTCTCAAGCTGAATTTACGCAACCCTGGCCAAGTTGTGCGTGCGAGCGAACCTGTGGCGGAAATCGTTCCTCAAAATGCACCTCTGGTGATTAAAGCGATGATTCCCACGGCAGATATACAAAAGGTGGGGATTGGTCAAGACGTGCTATTACGTGTTGATGCTTGTCCATATCCTGATTATGGCACTCTTAAGGCTGTGGTTACTAACATATCTCCAGATGTAATGACAACTGCAAATAACATGGGTGCAGCCTCTAGTGCTGCTACAGCAGGTAGTTATTTTGAAGCCACAGTGCAACCAGTAAATATGACATTTGGCAATGGCGATCGCCATTGTCGCATCCAATCAGGTATGAATACCAAAGCTGACATTATTTCTAAAGAGGAAACAGCTATGCAATTTATCCTGAGAAGAGCCAGATTAATCACTGATTTATAAGGAACCGCCAGTCCCGGTGTCCCCAGCCCTCAATCACTTTGGCTTTTGATACTTACCAGGATACTTCTGTTGAAAATAGTCTTCCAGAATTTCTAAAAGTATTGGGCCAGCAAGACTACCACCACCGCCACCAGAATGTTCAGTAAAAGCGACGATGACGATTTCTGGTTTATCTGCTGGAGCATAAGCACCAAACCAAGCATGATTTTTTTTCACTCCACGCTGCCATGCTTCAGCTGTTCCTGTTTTACCAGCTACAGGGGGAAGTGTGGGCTTATTCAAAACTTGACCAGTACCCTGAGTTATCACCTTCCTGAGTCCGTCACGGAGAATTTTCATGGTTGTCGGCTTCATCTTGATAGGTTCTCGCCAGCTTCTGGCTTCTTCATTATCTTTGAGCAAATGGGGCTGGACTCGGTAGCCGCCATTAGCTGGCACAGCAAACATGACCGCAACTTGCAAAGGAGTAGCTAATAAAGCTCCTTGACCAATGGACATATTAATGCTGTCGCCGATACTCCAAGGCATCTTCCAAGTCTTGCGTTTCCATTGGTCATCCGGCACTAAACCTCTGGCTTCTTCCGAGGCAAACTCAACGCCAGTTTTTTCACCAAATCCAAATTTACGAGTCCATTCAATCAAAGTGGGGCCGCCCACTGCCCTAGCAACTTGATAAAAGAAAGTATCACTACTCCACTGCATTGCGCCCACAAAACCTAAAGGACCGAATCCGGCGTGGTTCCACTCACCAAATCTCGTCCCACTAAAAGTTAAAGAACCGTAGGTTTGTAGGACTGTATTCGGAGAAAATTTACCTGATTCCAACCCAGCTGCTGTAGTGACAATTTTGAACGTACTGGCGGGAGGAAAAGCAGAAAGAGCGCGATTAACTAAAGGATGATTTGCACCTTGGACAGTTTCCCAATCTTTTTCGGTGAGTTTTTGTTTAGAGAAGATATTGGGGTCAAAGGTGGGGCGAGACACCATCGCTAAGACTGCGCCATTATTGGGGTCAATTGCCACAATGGCACCGTTGTAATTTCCCAAAGCTTTGTCTGCCGCTATTTGCAGATTTAAATCTATAGTTAAAGTTAAATCATTACCGGGCTTTGCCTGTTTCTCTCCCAATACCCGGACAGGACGACCTGCTCCATCTACTTCTATTTGCTGACCGCCCCATTCACCCCGGAGAAGATGTTCGTAAGCCTTTTCCGACCCCATCTGACCAATCACATCTCCTAATCGATAGCCTGACTTCCGCTTTTGTTTTAACTGTTCGGGAGTTAATTCTCGCGTATAGCCCAGCACATGGGCTAATTCTCGACCGTGGGGGTAATAGCGAACTGCTTCTGTCTGGATTTCGACATTTTTTAGTTCGTTTTCATACTCTTTGATGGCAGTAATTTGGGCTTCATTCAGGTCACGAGCAATGCGAATCAGTGAATAAGAGTTGGGGCTTGCTTCTTGTAATTTTTTGGCGATTTCTTCTTTGGGGATATCGAGAATTTTCTCTAGACGTGAACCGACAACCGTCCAAGCAGCCTTGGTATGAGCCATTGGCCACAGATATACAGAACGAGGAGAACGGGTACTAGCTAAAAGTTTGCCGTTGCGGTCAAAAATATTGCCTCTTTCTGGTTGTTTATGAATTGTCCGCACCCGGTTAGCCTCTGCTTGGGAACGGTATTGCGCTCCGCCGAGAATTTGCAAGTATGCCAACCGCACGCCGATGACCGTGGTCATCAATAGGGTAAATGCCATTAAAAATACAGGTTGAAAATTTCGTCCAACTGTACGTGTATTCTTTTCTCCGCCCAGTGGGGATGATTGCCATAAAGTCATAAGACAAAGAAATTTTCTAAACTAGTATTAATATGTATAGGATTATGCTAAATGCCTACCGGGAATTTAGCAGCAATGCGATCGCCTAAATAATCAACTTTTCACCATCTTTTATACTGCATAATTTATTTAGTCTCCACTCCTAACTACGGAATTATAGGTTTTAATAGACTACATTGACTCAGACAATCACCTAATATCAGTGCATTTTACCGAAGATTATGGCTCAAACAGTTACGCAAAATCATAATAAAATCACAATGTCTGAAGAACTGGATGTTGAACTGCGTCACGTGTTCAAGTTTTTTAACAATGAACCAGCAGTACATGGAGTTGACTTGGATGTCAAACAGGGGGAATTCTTTAGTATTTTAGGCCCTTCTGGTTGTGGCAAGACAACCATACTACGCTTAATAGCTGGGTTTGAAATGACTGATGCGGGTAAGGTATTGATTCAGGGTCAGCCCATGTCTCATGTCCCGGCTTATCGCCGACCGGTAAATACTGTCTTTCAAAGCTATGCGCTGTTTAACCATATGAATGTGTGGGATAACATTGCTTTTGGATTGCGCCTCCAGAAAAAAATTCCCAAATCAGAAATTGAAATCAGAGTTAAAGAAGCTTTAGGGCTGGTAAAAATGGAAAGCTGGCGATCGCGCTTTCCCAATCAACTCTCTGGTGGTCAACAGCAACGGGTAGCTTTAGCCAGGGCTTTAGTCAATCGCCCCACTGTCTTATTGCTCGATGAACCTTTGGGGGCTTTAGATTTAAAACTGCGTAAAGATATGCAGGTTGAGTTAGCGAGTTTACACAAAAATTTAGGATTAACCTTCATTATGGTGACACACGATCAGCAAGAGGCCATGTCCTTGAGCGATCGCATCGCCGTGATGAACCAAGGCAAAATTGAGCAAGTCGGTACTCCTAAGCAAATTTACGAGCATCCCCAAACATCCTTTGTCGCTGATTTTATTGGTGATACAAATTTATTTAGTGGTGAAATCACCCATATAGAATCTTCATCAGTACAAATTGTCACAAAAAATGGCTTAAAAATAGTTGTCACCCGTTATGCAGACACGCCATCGGAATTATCTCAAGCAGTAGTGGTGAGTGTGCGTCCGGAAAAAATTCAACTCTCACTGTATCAGCCTCATCTCCTAACCAACTGCTTTGAAGGGCGGTTGGGGAATGTCATGTATTTAGGAACTCATGTAAATTATGTAGTGGAATTAACTAACGGTGTGAGTATCAATGTTTTGCAACCCAATACCTTGGGGAATTTACCAGATCGTAACACACCTATTTATGCTTGGTGGGCAGAAAGTGACTGTGTAGCAATTAATCAGTAGTGAGCATGAACAACCGACGGCAATTTTTACAAGCGATCGCAGCACTTTCTAGTTTATCCTTGGCTAGTTGTGGTTGGACTTTGGGTAATGTAAAATCAAGTACAACCTCTACCCGTAGTGATCAACTGTATCTTTTCACTTGGACACAGTATTCCGATCAAAAATTACTCGAAACATTTACCACCCAAACCGGCATCAAAGTGTTGGTAGATATTTATGATTCCAACGAAGTCATGCTGGCTAAACTGTTAGCTGGTGGTGGTGGTGCTTATAGTATCATCTATCCATCTGACTATATGGTGCAGAAAATGGCGGAACAAGATTTATTAACCGAAATTGATCATGAGCGCTTAAACGGGTTAAATAATTTATTGCCGCAATTTCAAAATCCCAGTTATGACCCGAATAACCGTCATAGTATCCCCTTTAATTGGGGAACAACGGGATTTATTTACAATTCCGCCAAACTCAAAAATCCACCCCAAGATTGGGACTATCTGTGGCAAAATCAAGAACTCCTGAATAGGCGGATCACCTTGTTAAATGATGTCCGGGAAGTCATGGGTGGAGTGTTGCGAATGTTGGGTTACTCTTACAACTCTCAAGACGAAAACCAAATCCAACAAGCCTATGAAAAATTAGTAGAATTAAAACCTGCGATCGCCTCTTTCAATACTGACGCTTGGCAAAACCAACTCTTAGCCGGAGATTTAACCTTAGCCATGTGTTACTCAGCAGATGCTATCCGCATTACCCAGGAAAATCCCCAATTTAAATATGTCATTCCTCGCAGTGGTTCTTCACTATGGACTGATACAATCGTTATCCCTAAAAGCGCACCTAATTTAGATGGTGCTTACGCCTGGATTAACTATATGTTACAACCAGACATAGCCGCCAGCATCAGTCAACGTCTCAGCCTGGCTACTCCCAATATGGCCGGGTTTGAACAATTACCCCAAAATATCCAAAATAATGCTAACTGGTTTCCCCCACAGGAGCTACTAGAAAAGTGCGAACGGATTGCGCCCTTGGGAGATTTTGAAGATGTTTATGAGCGTTACTGGACTAAATTAAGTATTAGTTAATAGTTGAGAAAATAATTAAAGTGCCTACCAAAAATCCTCCTCCTGAAATCAAATTCTCCGGTGATCTTGCCAATATAAAAAAACTCAATAGCCAGCCAACTAATTGGCTGCAACCTTTAGTATTACTAGCACCCTCTGGACTCTGGTTATTATTGTTGTTAGTGCTACCCACACTGCTAATTTTGCAATTGAGCCTAGTTCCCAATATTAGACCAGGGGAGATAGTCAATCCCAGTGGACTCGATAACTATCTGCGGATACTAGATCCCTTATACCTAGAAGTTATCAAGCGATCGCTAGAATTGGCAACCAAAACAACAATCACTTGCTTAATTTTCGCCTTTCCCGTCGCCTATTGGATTGCTCAAATGTCACCGCCGCGCTGGCGAAACTTGCTGTTATTAGGCTTTGTCCTCCCCTTATGGACATCCTCAGTACTGCGTTCTTATGCCTGGATGACAATTTTACGTCCTACTGGCTTACTAAATACTGTCCTCAGCAGTTTAGGCTTACCCACCTTAGAATTACTGTACCGAGAACCAGGCGTATTAATTGGTATGAGCTATAGTTTATTACCCTATATGGTATTAATCCTCTATGCTTCCCTAGAAAAACTAGACAAGCGATTATTAGAAGCCGCCGCCGACTTAGGCGCAAATTCCCGACAAACCTTGGTCAAAATCACCATACCGCAAGTTTTGCCAGGAATAATTGCTGGGACAATGTTAGTTTTCATCACCGCATTAGGAGATTTTATTGAACCAGAATTATTGGGTGGGGCTTCTAGTATGACCGCAGCGCGCCTAGTATATAATCAGTTTCTCGGAGCCACCCAAAATTGGGGCTTTGGTTCAGCTTTGAGTATGACATTAATTTTAGGTGTGAGTATAGCGATCGCCCTGTTAATTAAGTTTGGTGAAGTTAATCACAATAGCTAATACACAGAAATCAAATCAAACAATGATTGCGAATTTTTAGACAATTACCAAAGAGCTGGAATCTTGCTCTTCTTGAGCAATCAAATCATGGATCATCGAGAGAAATTCATGTTCTAAATAAGGCTTAACAAAGTAAGCATTTGCACCGAGTTCTTTGGCAAGCTGACGATGTTTGTCCGCACTGCGGGAAGTGAGAACTACTATGGGTATGTTGACAAAATTGGGGTTTTGACGGAGATTACTTAACAATTCAAAACCATTCATCCTCGGCATTTCTAAATCGGAGATAATCACCTGAATTTCCGGATGGCGTTGCAACTGTTCAAGAGCTTCTACACCATGTTGTGCTTGTATGACTTGATACCCATGTTTTTGCAACGTCAGAGAGAGAGTTTGTCTGAGACTAATAGCATCATCCACGACTAAAACCACTTTTGCAGCTTTGTGATTTGACTCTAGAGATTGACGTGGTTGTGCTTGGAGAGTATTTGTAGGCGCAGAGGCCGACAATAAAGGCATATTTGGGGCAGTATACCCTGACATCGCCAAAGCTTTTGGCTGGGAATTATCAGCTGTTGGTAGTGCGGGAATATCGAGCTTGGTTGGGCTTGATTTCGACTCCAGCAGGAGTGTACCGTCAATTACTAAAATCAGATTACCGTTGGCTAAACTACTACAACCATAAACATATTTTGGGGGAGCGATCGCATTTCCTAAAGGTCTAATCACTAATTCTTGTTCACCAATTATTTGATCAACTTCTAAACCAAAAACGCCCTGATTTCGCCGTAGTAGCAGCACCGGATTTTTCATGACTCCGACTTCATGGGTAATTGATGTATTGTCTATTAAACTAGCACCATTGAATAATGAACCTTGATAGTCAATCAACTCAGACAATTTATACAGGTTGACTACAGTTTCATTGTCATCTGCATTCCAATGTAAAACTCTCTTGCCTTCAAAATCCCTGATATGCTGAGTCGAAGGAATCAAGATTTTTTCAATACTGTCCAAAAGTAGGGCATAAACAACCCCTCCAGCCTGGACTAACATTAATGTATCAGTAGTCATAGAAAAAGGTATTTTGAGGATAAAACTTGTCCCTTGGTTAGGCAAAGATTGCACTGAAATAGAGCCATTGAGTGCTTGTAACTGAGAACGCACAATATCTAACCCCATACCCCGGCCAGAAACTTCATTCACCTGATCCGCAGTGGACAAACCCGGAAAAAACATCAAATCCAACAATTCGGATTGATCAGAATGAGAAAAATAACCTCTATGGTCATCATCAGCTATAAAATTAAGTTTAATAGCTTTCTGGCGAATACTCTCAAAATTTAATCCTTGTCCATCATCCCGGACTTCAATCACAGTTTGACTCCCCTGATGATAGGCGCAAATTTCAATTAATCCTTCTTCTGGTTTACCACGTTCTTCTCGAAGTTGTGGAGATTCAATACCGTGGTCAAAAGCATTACGGACTAAGTGTAGTAAGGGTTCATAAAGCTTTTCCGCAATGGCTTTATCAACCAGCACTTCTGTCCCGGTGAGTTTCAATTCTACAAGTTTGTGATAGACACTCCCCAGTTTTTTCACCATCTGAGGTAAGCGATTGAAGACATTCCCTAGAGGTGACAACCGCGCTTCTACTAAATTATCTATAATACTAAAAGCCAAACTTTGTTTTTTATCACTAATTTGAGTCGCTTGTCCGAGGAGTAATTCCAGGGATTCTGTAGCTTCTTGTAGTTGCATAGTTTCTTCCATCGCTTCATGTAACGACAGATGAAATTCTGTATAGATATCCATTTCCAGGGAATCAAATTTCACAGATGCAAATTTTTGTGTAGATGGTGATGTGACATTTGGCATCTGTAAAGGCAAATCTTTTAAATCACTTAAAGTTCCTTGGTGTTTGCTAAATCGCTGTAATAATTGCTCTAATATTTCTTTGATTTTTTCATCATATAATGTCCGGCGTTTTTGATGAATCAGTAATTCCCCTGCTAGATAATTAAGACGTTGCAATCTGTCTACATCTACACGAATGAATGTAGGTTTGCGATAATTTTTACTTTCTGGCGACTGGGAATTATCTTGTATTTGTTCGTTGTTTTGGATAGCTACATCAGTAATAGCTTCAATGTCAGTTTCTAGAATATCTGCAAGCACCTCCTCACTGACAGCTAATGATTTATTAACTTCGTCATCAGTAATGTTTGCATCAGCTTCTCCTCCCCAAATTGACTCTACCAAGCTATCGTTTATCGGTAATTCCGGAGTTGATATTTCTTGGAAAACTAGCAATTCTCGTAATTTAGGACTGTCTAGCCAATTTTTTTCTTGAGTATTAACAGGGGGATAATTTTTATATTCTTCTGCTAATGCACGAATTTGGTTTTGTAATGTGTGAACCAAAAGGGTATAGCTGTCAGATTTATCAGATATATATTCAAATTTAGCAACTGCTAGCAGAATTATTAAAATTACACCGTGGCGATAAAGGACAAGACTAAGACTATCTTCTTCATCTTGGACAAAATCTAAAAAATCATTCAACCAATTAGTAATATAATTTATTTGGTTATCTGCATCTGATTTGGGAATAAGCAAAGATAACTCAAGTTCATCTTTAGGTATTTTCTTTTGGTGATTAAACCAGCCACAAATATAGTAGATTACTTTTAAATATAACTTGGCAGTTGTTGGTTTAATCGGCTCATTTTTAGTATTACCAGATGCGGTTAAAAAATTATAAAATTCTTCGGCATTGCTGATAAAACTACCAGTAGTTTCAGACAATTCCTCATCTACATCTACCACAGTTGTGAGTTTTTCCCACTCTGGCGAAGGTGCGCCGCCACAAGTGCGATCGCCTGCTAGAACTTCTTTTTGAGCCTGCTGTAAATCTGCAAGAGCTAGTTCAGCAATCTGATATACTTGGCTGGGGTTTGCTTGCAGTGCTGCCATAATTGTTTGGGAAATTTCTTGCAAACCCGGTAAATTTAAGGATTCTGCTAACCCCAGAAACACCTCAGCCTGAGAACCTAAAAAGGCGTGAAATTCTTCATCATCAGGGGGATTATGAATAGCTTCCGCAATACTTTCTAAACGCTGATTTACCCCGGATTCAAAAATTGATTTAACAATATCAAAACCCAATTCTTCCGAAGTGGGGATATGAGTTTCATCACCATAAGCATCACCGAGTTTTTCTTGCAATTGAGCAAAAACCAAAGCCGCTCTTTGCAGAAGTTCTTCATTATTAACAGTAATATCTGTCAGTTCTGTAGTTAGGGCTAGGCTCAGACATTCGTAAGCTTGGAATAAGAGTGTTTGCAGTTCAGCATCAATGACCACATCTGGATTATAAAGAGCTTTAAACACATCTTCTAAAGAATGGGCGATCATCTTAATGACTTCTAGCCCAACGTTAGCAGCTCCGCCTTTAAGTGTATGGCTAGCCCGCATTAACTTATGAACTTTAGCAATACTAAAATCTTCTGATAAGCTAAACAGTTCTTGCTCAATAATTTGCAATAAATCTGGTGCTTCTGCCAGAAAATACATATAGCCTTGTTCGCGAATTTCAGCGTCTGTAATCATAATTGGGGATTGGGGATTGGGGATTGGGGATTAGGGATTGGGGAGAAGAGGAACGGGTGCAGGGGGCAGGGTGCAGGGGAGAAGAGGAGCGGGTGCAGGGGGCAGGGTGCAGGGGAGAAGAGGAACGGTTGTTAAGTAACCGGAAGTTTAAAGTAATTTCTCACTCCCCCTTGCTCCGATGCTCCGGTGCGCCCGTTCCTCTTCTGGGGAGTGGGGATTCGGGATTGAGAAATTTCTTTCCCCCTGCTCCCTGCTCCCTGCTCCCCTGCTTCTTCTCCCTACTCCCAATTAATTAATTGACTTTAAACTTACTAGCAGTTGCTAATAACCCTTGTGCCATTCCTGATAAATCTTGCAGGACAGTAGCAATTTCTTGAGATTCGGTAAAAGTCTTGTTAGCAATTTCTGCCACATCTTGCATTGATGCTGTTACCGTTACAGATTGACCCATTTGTTCTTGGGTAGCTGCGGTAATTCGCTGGATTAGCAGGCTGATTTCGGCAGTTGCAGAAACAATGGCGTTCAAGTTTTGCCGGGTTTCACCGACAAAGTTTGTCCCTTCCACCACCTGCTGAATCCCTGTTTCCATTGCTACTGATACTTCGCCAGTTTCTGCTTGAATCTCCTGAACTAATTTTTCAATTTCAATTGTTGCTGCGGCTGATTGGCGAGATAAGGAACGAACTTCATCGGCTACAACTGCAAATCCTTTACCATATTCACCAGCACGAGTGGCTTCAATGGCTGCATTCAAAGCCAGTACGTTTGTCTGGGTGGCGAAATTGCTGATTAAATTCACCACTTTGGAGATTTTTTGCGAAGATTCGCTGAGGCGTTTAATTTTTTTACTGGTTTGGGCGACGGTTTCACGAATTCCTTGGATGGCCTTGACAGTTTGGTTCATTGCTGCATCGCCTGACTCTACGGTTTGGTTAGCTTTTTGCAGCGCCACCTGCACCAAATCGGCATTAGTTACCACAGCTTTGGTAGAGTCTACCATGTGTTGAATATCGTCTAGGGCTGTGGTAATTTCTTCAGATTGTTGTTTGGCGAGATTTGTCAGTCCCGCCAGTGAAGCATCACTATTACTGGAAGTTTGGGCTACTTTTTGGGAAGTGGTTTGTACTTGGATAACAATTTGCCGCAGTGCTTGCAATGTATTGTTATAGGCATCTGCAATTGTACCTAGTTCATCTTCGGTCACTGGGGCGCGGACTGTTAAATCTCCATCCAAGGCTGGTCTGACGGCTGTGAGCAGTTGAATAGATCGTTGTTGCAGTAATTCTTTGGCGGCTTTTTCTCGTGCTGCGGCTTCTGCTAGTTGTGCTGATTGTGTCTGTAGTTGTTGCAAATATTCAGTTTGTTGTAATGCTAACCCTAGTTGGTCGCCCATGCGTGCTAACAAGGTGGCTTCGGTTTCTTCCCAATCACGAGGTCCCGAATTTTGATAAGCTGCGAACAAGCCCCACAATTGTTCTCCAGAGAATATAGGAACTATGACATAAGCTTTGATTTCAAATTGCTCTAAAATTTCAATGTGGCAAGGAGAATGATCTACTTTATAGATATCCTTAGCAACAAAGCTTTCACCTTTGGCATATCGACCTCCTTGAGTTTCTTGTAAGTGGCTATCATCCCAAACGGTTTTGATATCAATACCTACCAGTTTTACCCAATTATGACCTACTGACTCAGCTACAAATTCACCACCCCAATCAGGACTGAAGCGATAAACTGCGACGCGATCGCATCTTAGTAATTGGCGGACTTCTTGAGTAGCTGTTTTGAAAATCTCGTCTACATCTAAGGATTGGCGAATGCGGTTAACTATCTTTGTCAGAGCCTTTTCTTGAGCAGCAATTTGAACTAATTGGTCAGATTTGAACTGTACTTGTTCTAGATATTCACCTTGGGAAATAGCTACACCAAATTGCAAACCAATCTGAGTCAAAAAGCTGACTTGCCAGGATTGCCATTCACGAGGGCCAGAATTTTGATAAGCTGCCAATAAACCCCACAATTGTTCCCCAGCAAAAATCGGAACAATCATATAGGCTTTCATTTGAAATTGTTCTAAAATATCAATGTGGCATTGAGCATGATCCATTTCATAGATATCATTGACGGCAAAGCTTTCACCCTTAGCATAACGTCCGCCTTTGGTTTCTTGTAAGTGTGAATCTTCCCAGACCATTTTGAAATCTGGTGTCACCATTTTTATCCAACCTTCACCCACTGACTCAGCGATAAACTGTCCACTCCAATCAGGTTGGAAGCGGTAAACACCGACGCGATCGCATCGTAATAATTGGCGAATTTCTTGAGTAGTTGTGTTAAAAATTTGCTCCAGGTTTGATACTCGCAAAATCTTATCGATGACTTTGGCGACAGATTTCTTTGCTAATGTTTGCTGTTGTATTTCTTTTTGGAATTCAAAGCTTTGCAACCTGTAGATAAGTTCTGTGCTAATTTGAGATAATAGGGTAGTTTCGGACTCTTGCCATTGGCGGGCTAAAGCACAATTATTGATTGCTAATAAGCCCCAAACTTTACCCCCTACTACAATGGGGACACTCAAAAGAGATTGGACTTGAAATTTTTCTAAAAGTTGCTTTTGATAAGGTGTCAGCTGTACCTGATTAATATCATTAATTGCGACAGGTTCTAAATAGTCTTCACTGGTATATAAACCAAAAAGAATCCCTGGAAGATTTTCACTCAGAGTCGGTGTCCAACCTCTGGTTCTAGATTCTGATAAAACCGTACCAGACTCCAGAGAAGTAAAGCGATAAATCAACGCGCGATCGCAAGCAATTTTCGCCCTCAGTTGTGCCACAGTCACTTGAAATAGCGTATCCATATCTGAGGCTTGACGCATCCGAGTTGTAATTTCTTGCAACTGTCGCCGCCAATTTTTAAATTCCTGAGAAACTGCATTTAATTCAGATATAGAATCGCTCATAATATTGGCTATATGAGTACCACCATTATGATTTTCTAACTCTTGTAAATCATTCATGTTCTGCTCATTTTCCTGGTTGTTATCATATGCAACTGTCATAGTAAAAGCCCTCAAAAATTGTTAATATTCCTCAGCAAATAATATTCCTATTAATTCTTAATAGCCCAGAGAGGAGATTGAATAATCGCCGTAGCATCCAAATTTAAGATCATCTCTTCCGCACTATTAATAAAGTATCCTTTCAAGAAAGGTGACATGGCTGGATAAAATAATTCCGCAGATGCAGGTTTAATTTGATTAGTATCTAGCGATTCAATATCCATGAGAGACCGCACCAATAAACCTAAATATTTACCCTCCCTTTCCAGCACAATCGCCATCAAATTGGAGAGAAAATTTGCTCCTTGCAAAACTGGTGGATAACCCAGCATTTCCTCTAAATCGACTAACCAAAGCATCTCGCCGCGCCAGTTATAGATACCCAAAACGCAACTTGGCATTTGGGGAACGCCACATATATCAGCCAAGGATACTTGAAACACCTCTGTAATTTGGTGTAAAGAAATTACTGCTGTATCTCTTGTACCCAAGTTCAAACTTAAAAATTTTTCCTTGTTCTCCAAAGTTAATTTTCCTTTAATATAGATGATGAATTTGAGTCAGACAATTTTAGATTTTAGATTTGGTATTTTCGATTCATACAACAGATAAATGTCGGGGCTTGTAGTAGCATTCAGAAACTATGAGTAAGTTAATCGAAAATCAGGAACACATACTCCAGTTTCACTTCAGTAATTTCTTGAGAGTAACTACTAATTCCTCTGGATTTATAGGTTTAGCAAGATAAGCTTCAGCACCCAACATATTTCCCCAAATTTTATCGACATCGCTATTTTTAGTTGAGCAAAAAACTATAGGTATTTTGCTAGTATCGGGGTTATTTTTCAATTCTCGGCAAATTTCAAATCCGCTTTTACCTGGTAAAATTACATCCAGAAATATCAGATCCGGCTTATTGCGGTCTATTTTGTCCTGAACCTCTTCACTGCTAGTAGCACTAATCACATAGTATCCGGCTTGCTGTAAGTAACGGCTGATGATTTCCATATCAGTCAAACCATCTTCAACGACTAAAACAGTATTCATGGAAATTACCTTTAAAGTTATTCTCAGAATGAAAACACAAAACTCAAGTATGTGTCCAAATTATACCAATAGGAAGTTGCAATTCTATGGAATTTTGCTTGATGATTTTTATATTTGATCAGAGAAAATATTATCCTTGATAAATCATCCCTTTAATGTATGGAATCTACAAATACTATGTGATTAACCCCATTAACCCTTAAGGCGAAATTCACAAAACCCAAAGCTGTTAAAAATATAATATCTGTGCGGTAGAATTGCTCTGAGTCATAAAGAAAGTTCTACAACTGAATTTTGATTATTAATCTCCCGAACAAATACTAAGAGTCAAGGCTTGAATGACAAACCTTTAATTGAGATTGAGATTGAGATTTAGGTTGAGGTTGAGTTTGAGATTTAGATTGAGATTGAGTTTGAGATTCAGTTTGAGATTTAGCTACTGTCCTTTTCACCTGACGTTGAGCCTGTACAGGTAAATACTTACGAACTACACTCATAACTTTATCTGCTGCTACGGGTTTAGTCATAAAATCTGTAGCACCGACCACCTTAGAGCGGACTCGATCCAAAAGACCATCGTTTCCCGTTAAGATAATCACAGGTGTATTGGTGAAGGCTGAAATTCGCCGCAACTGAGTACAAATTTCATAACCATTAGCAACAGGCATAATTAAATCTAAAAAAATCAGGTCTGGCTTATTTTGAATCAAGGTTGGTAAAGCTTGTACAGCATCTTGAATCTTGATAAATCTTAGTCCGTGTGAGATAATAATTTCCTCTAGGATCTTACAAACCTGTGGGCTATCATCTACGCAAGCTACCAATGGTGCATTTGATTGGGTAGGTTTCCTGGCATTACTATTGTTTTTAACTGCTGTAAAGGAGAAAGGCAAATCAGGTACTTCTACCAGTTCAATAATGCCTTTGAGAATATAAGAAAGCAATGAACGGGTGACAGCGACAAGACTCTGCTTCATTTTGGCGGCTAAATCTCGCAGAGTGTATTTACCGTTGATCAAATTTACAAAGTTTTTATAGACAGATGGACTTACCTGCTGCTGGAGTTGTTCTGGTTTCCGCAGAATTGGCGCTAAGTCGGGAGAAAAATTAGTCAAACCAGCTTCCGACCAAGTTTTCCACGCATCTTGCATCTGTTTCATAGAGACATTTGCACTCGTGAAACTCATTGGTGTTTCTAGGATAACTTCCTGACTGCGCTCGCAAGTTGCAGACACAAAATTGGTTTGTTGCGCTAAATCAAACAACAGTTCTGCTATTGTGCTTTCTACAAAAGAGTGAATTTGTTCTCGTTCAATTTTTTGCCTTTTATACAAAATTTCCAGGATGCGATAATCCCAGTAATTGATTTCTATGTCTTCTTTACGTAAATTTAACTGTTCTACATCAATGTGGGGGCAGTATTGAGCCATATTTCGCCGCCAACGCCGGAAAGGATGGGTTCCTCCTGTAGCCCAAACTATCCGTCCTAGACGATAGTAAAAAGTCCATTGGTTTCCCTTGGGACTTTTTATATTTAAATAGCCATTGTATTGCAGTTCAGTACAAGTTTTAAACTCATGAAGTATATTATTTGATTTCATGACTTCCGGGTGGGTCATACTTTGTTCCTTTAATTAACAAGTCAGCCCTTTAAATATCCAACTTAGCTATATAGCGATAGCAGTTGGCAAGCATTTCAATAATTACAAATAAATTTTGCACACTAATTCAGATAGTAGCCGATTTATTCTTTATGTAGTAATTGATAGCGCTCCTTAATTAAGATTGGCAAGACTAATGAAAGTAGGAAGACAACAAAAGTAGCGCTGGTAGAGGAGTAGTTGAATGCTTAATTTCCTCTCAGCTTAGTCTACGCTCCCATTAATATGGGTTTAATATTGAGTTATCTATTATATTATTTTAAGCATTTACACACGGAAATATAACCGTATAAATCCTGATCTTACTTTAAATAAATAATATATCATAGGTAGAGCCGAGATATTTTTGAGGCTTTGATTGAACTTCAGAAGCCTTAAATATTTCACCTAAATTTTACAATTGTAAAGTATAATTTATCTAGCAAATAGCTTCCTGAGAATTCCCGGACAATAATTAATAAAACTCTACAAAAAATGCAGAGTTGTTAAATTTTATTTTGTTTAATTGATCAATCTACAAAGATTTGCCTGTAAAAATTTAATTGCTTACCTTGGTTGGCGGCAAAATCCTTGTTTGAATTTCGACAATAGCAAATAGACGAGTCCAACTACTACCAGTGACACTGAAGATGCAGATTCTGGGACAGGCTCAGGCTTTTGCCAATGCTGGTAAGCGATCGCATTGGTTTGAATCTCATTGAGTAAAGCCAAAAACTCCTCAACATCTGTAGACATATTACCATTGTTTTGAGAAAGAATCAGCCGATTAAAGGTTTCTGTCTCCGATCCGCCCAAATCTCCTGTTAACGGCAGAAACTTTTCACCCATACTGCCGATAAGAGAGTTAATTAAGCTATCAACATCACCCTGAAATTCTGGGGGAATTAACTCTGAATCCTGGGGAATTTTGTAATCACCAACCACTATATTGTTATCGTCAAAGATCCATTTCCCGTTCCCAATAATTGTGTTGTTATTACCAAAGTCCCAGTTACCATTGCCAATAGTTGTATTATTATTACCAAACCCCCAGTTACCATTACCAAGAGTTGTATTATTATTACCAAACCCCCAGTTACCATTACCAATAGTTGAATTGTCACTATTAAACTGCCAATTCCCATTACCTAGAGTTGCATTGTTACTGCCATCATCCCAATACCAGTTACCATTACCAAGGGTTGTATTGTCACTTGCGAATAGCCAGTTACCATTACCAATAGTTACATTATTATCATTAAAGTTCCAATTACCATTACCAATAGTGGCGCTATCACTACCATAGTCTGAGTTAGAATTACCAATAGTTGCGTTATCACTACCAAAGTTTCTGTTACCATTGCCAACTGGAAATGAGTTACTACCGCCACCAACAAAGGCGTTATCAACGCCATCGAAGGAGTTTTGACTCTGAATTAAATCCAAGCGACCAAAAATTAATTCATTAAGTTGACCGCTAACATCGCCTGCGAACGGATCAATAACGGTATCTAGTACAGGAGTGTTTCCTCCATTCATCCCAGAGAGATTATTAGTGTCTCTTAAATGTAAATTCTCAGCTAAAACTGCATCTAGTCCCTCAAAAGGCGGTCCTAGAGCCGAATCATCACTAATTGAAGTATTTTCCTCACCATTAACCGAGTTGATAGCATCTAGTTCCATCAACAATAATTCTCCAAATTTGAAAGTATAAATATTGTGTTCACGGGAATATTAAATAGATATAATTAATCCCATGAATAATATATGTAATTAAAATGATGATTTCAATGTTAAATGTTTTTATCTGATTGTGAATTTATTAGATAAGTAGGTAAGCATGAATAAACCAAACTATGTTACGACTCGTAAACAGGACTTAAACCCTTACTAATGACCAATGACAAATGACCAATGACGACCCTAGCTAGTTAACTTTATTTACGCCGACCTACTTATACTGAAAATGTAGAGAAGGGAGGGCAAAGATACCCACCCCCACAAGAGTTCTAAAATTAAGATGTTTACTTGATTTACTGGGAAATTGCTGTATTCATCACCTACACTCTAGGAGGAATTTCCGTGGTGGTAGGAATACGTCCTTGTACTGTCAAAATTGAGCAAGGAGCATGATGCAGGACATAATTGCTGACACTACCTAGCAAAAACTCACTGATTCCAGTACGACCTCGACGACCAACTACAATTAAATCAGCTAGCCCATTACGCGCAACTTCACAAATTATCTTTCCAGCATCACCGAGATTTTGGGTAAACCCAGTTTTTACGCCTGCATTAATTGCTGTGTCACTCAGGGAGCGCAACCAATCTAGTCTTTGTCTTTTCAGTTCTTCCCACTCCTGTATATAAGTATCCATAGGTGTAGTTGGCACAGATGGATAGAGGGTATCTGGTTGTGTAAATACAGGACTGATATAGGGGTCTTCTAGGGGGGACAGTACGTGTAGCAACATGAGTTCAGCATCAGCAGCTTTTGCCAAAAATACACCGTGTTCAAACACATATTGGCTCATTTCTGACTTGTCTACAGCCACCAAAATTTTGTGATACATCCTTAACATTCCTTAGTATTTAACTAGCTCTAATTAACTGATTGTATATGCCTATTCTAGTTTGTATATAGAGAGCGATCGCCTATACTGAAAAAGTTTAAAATCATTCTCATCGGGATCATTTTTTTAGCTGATATTGTCCTGAATATTCATTGCAAAAGCAACATCTACCTGTTTGAGCAGAGACTCAAGGGTAGAAGAGTTGTCAAGTACAACATTTGCACGAGCTGCTTTTTCTGACAAAGATAACTGGCTATTGATGCGAGCTTGGGCTTGAATAGGAGTTAAATGATTGCGCTGGATTAATCTTTGCAGTTGCTGTAATTCAGAACAGCGCACTACCCAAATTTCTGTAACTAAGTCAGTCATCTGGGCTTCAAAAAGTAGGGGGATAACTAATAAAAGTGTTTGTGATGATGATTTGGCGATGATCGCTTGCTCAAAACGCTCAACTACATAAGGATGAATTAAACTCTCTATCCAGTGGCGTTCTTCTGGTTGTGCAAAGATAATTGTACCCAGTTTTTCTCGGTTGAGGCTACCATCTGGAAGTAAGATTTTTTTACTATAACGTTGAGCGATCGCACTCAGAATTGGCGAACCCACAGCTACAGCATCCCTAGCATAAATATCTGCATCGAAAACTGGCAGATTATAAGCACTAGCCAAATAATTGGCGACAGTAGTTTTACCTGTAGCAATACCTCCTGTTAAGCCGATGATGCGTTTATTCATGAGTAATTTGAGAATTTTTCACCCATTTTATTACTGCTTGAGTTAAGCCATCTAAAGTATATTCTTCAGCTTCAATGGTCACTCGCCCTAATAAAGCATGGCAAGTTTTTGAGGTTTGGGGACCGATAGAAGCAATACAAATTTGCTCTAAGGCATAAGTTATATCAGAGTTATGAGAAAATATTTCTGATATAAGTTGACAGAAAAATTTTACAGTTTTAGAACTAGCAAAAGTAATTATATCAACAGTGCGATTTTGGAGAGCTAACTTTGCTGATTCTGGGATACTATCAGGACAACGAGATTGATATGCAGCCACTTCTAAAACTTCTGCACCTTGAGTAGTTAATTCTTTGACTAAAACTTCTCTTCCACCGCTTTCCACTCTGGGAAATAACACCTTTTTATTTTGTAGTGCTTCGGGGAAATTTTCTACTAAAGAATCAGCAACAAAATTAGGGGGAATAAAATCAGGTTGAAGATGATATTTGTGGAGACTTGCGGCTGTTTTTTCACCAACTACGGCAATTTTCACCCCAGCTAAAGCCCGAATATCTTTACCTTGGGCGATTAATCTGGCAAAAAAGTAGTCTACGCCATTGGTGGAAGTGAGAATTAACCAGTCAAAATCAATTAAATTAGCGATCGCCTGATCCAACCCATCCCAACTCGAAGGCGGGACAATTTCTAAAGTTGGCATTTCAATTACAGTAGCACCTAATGCGGTGAGGCGATCGCTAAATTGGCTAGATTGTCCAGAAGAACGCGTCACCAGGATAGTTTTACCCGTGAGGGGGAGGTGGGAAGATGCAGAAAAATTGCTGAACATAGTTTGGGCGTGAGAAACTTGATCTAAGGATATTTTCTCAGATTGTAAGTAATTGGATAATCTCACAACTTCGCCAATCACAATTACCACTGGGGAGAGAGAAACGCCGATAGTTTGTTCGAGAATATTATCTAACTGGGCTGTCCAAATTTGTTGCTGAGGAGTTCCCGCCCAACGGATAATCGCAATAGCTGTAGAATGCGATCGCCCGTGTCTAACTAATTGCTGTATAATCTGTGGTAGATGTCGCCCACCCATCAATATAACTAAAGTTTCCAACCGAGATAAAGCTTCCCAATCTAAAACATCTGGTTCATGGGCTGTTAACACTGCAAAACAACGACTCAGAACCGGATCTGTTAAAGGAATACCCGCCATTAATGGAGCAGCAAGAGCCGAAGAAATTCCGGGTACAACTTCAAATTCACAACCAAACTCTTGCAAAGCTTGAATTTCCGCCGTACAGCGCCCAAAAATAAACGGATCACCTGACTTGAGGCGTACCACTTGTTTTCCCTGTAAACAGTGCTGCACAATTAACTGATTAATTTCAGTTTGTGGTGTACTAGGTTTACCACCACGTTTACCAACATCTAGCCGCAGACAATCAGGTGGTACACATTGTAACAATTGCTCATCTACTAGAGCATCATAGATTAATACCTCAGCCTTGGCTAACAGACTGTAAGCCTTCACCGTCAGATAAGCCACATTTCCAGGGCCAGCACCGACAAGATAAACTTTGCCCTTTTGTTTATTCATAATTAAAACAACCCCACCCCCAACCCCCTCCGGTGCAAGCGAGGAGGGGGCTATAAGATAGCTTATATGATTGGTAATCATACTATAAAAACCGCACAAAAAACCTTCAGATCAAGACTCCGCGCAACTTTGCGAAAACTTCGCGAACCTTTGCGTTAAAAACTCCATTCTATGCTTTTCATTACGAAATGCTTGTCAGAGAAACAAGATATGTATGATGAAATCAAACCAATAAAAGACCATATTTAAAAAGTAATACCTGTAAATTAATAGTATATACTTTGAGTTAGAAAAACGACCAAAAAAGCGCAATATTTAATACAAGTTTAATTTAGTAAAATAGCATCTTCATTACAACTTTAAAAATAAATTCCAGCGACAATGGGTGCAGAAAAAGAATACTAAAAATTTGCGCTCGGAGACAAAGAATGGTAACGGTCGCAGAGAACGTGCAGCATCGGTTAACTATACAGACTGTAGAAATTGCCCCTAACACAACGGCGATTCGCTCTCTTGATTGGGATCGCGATCGCTTCGATATCGAATTTGGACTGCAAAACGGTACAACATACAACTCATATCTGATTCGGGGTGAACAGACAATTTTGATCGATACTTCTCACCAGAAGTTTCGACAACTATATTTAGATACACTCAAAGGACTTGTTAACCCCAAGACAATTGATTACATAATCGTTAGTCACACAGAACCAGACCATAGCGGCTTGGTTGAAGATGTTCTACAATTAGCACCCAGAGCGACTGTATTAGCTTCAAAAATTGCCCTTCAGTTTTTAGAAGGTTTAGTACATGATCCCTTTTCCAAGCGCATTGTCAAAAGTGGCGATCGCATCGACATTGGTAAAGGACACGAAATTGAATTTGTCAGTGCGCCTAACCTACACTGGCCAGATACAATCTTCAGCTTCGACCGCAAAACCCAAACCCTCTTCACCTGCGACGCTTTTGGGATGCACTTCTGTGACAATCGCACCTTTGATGAAGACTTAGAAGCGATTGAAGCCGACTTTAGATTTTACTATGACTGTCTCATGGGGCCAAATGCTCGTTCTCTCCTGAACGCAATGAAGAGAATGGGCGATTTGGGAAAAATTAACATCATTGCCAACGGTCACGGCCCCTTACTGTACCATAACTTAGACTTGTTAAAAGAGTGCTACCAAACTTGGAGCCAAAGACAAGCCAAGACAGAAACCACCGTCGGCTTGTTTTATGTTTCCCAGTATGGCTATAGTGATCAACTAGGTTTAGCGATCGCTGAAGGTATCCAAAAAACCGGAGTCGGCATAGAAGTCATTGATATTAGCACAGCCGAACCGCAAGAAATCCAAGAACTAGCAGGTAGAGCCACTGGTGTTATTATCGGAATGCCTCCATCTAGTGCTGCTGCGGCTCAAGCTGGGATTAGTTCCTTATTATCCGTGGTGAAAAACAAGCAAATGGTGGGCTTGTTTGAATGTTACGGCGGTGATGATGAACCCATTGATACCCTGCGGCGAAAGTTTATTGACTTGGGTGTAAAAGAAGCCTTCCCAGCTATTCGGATTAAAGAAGCTCCCACCGCCAGTACATTCCAAATGTGCCAAGAAGCGGGTATAGACTTGGGACAAGTGCTGATGCGCGAACGTAACATCAAGCAAATCAAGTCTTTAGATGTCAACTTAGAAAAAGCCCTGGGGCGGATTAGCAATGGACTGTACATTGTCACCACCAAAAAAGGTGATGTCAAAAGTGCCATGTTAGCCTCCTGGGTAGCACAAGCGAGTTTACAACCTTTAGGATTTACAATCGCCGTCGCCAAAGACCGTGCTATTGATTCCTTGATGCAAGTAGGCGATCGCTTTGTTCTGAATGTCCTCGAAGAAGGCAATTATCAAGAACTGAAAAAGCACTTCCTCAAGCGCTTGCTTCCCGGTGCTGACAGGTTTGCGGGAGTCAAAACCCAAACCGCCAAAAACGGTTCTCCCATCCTCACCGACGCTCTCGCATACATGGAATGTGAAATCCAAAAGAGCATGGAATGCAGCGACCACTGGCTTTTATACTGCACCGTTGCAGAAGGTCGTGTATCTAAATCTGATGCACTGACAGCAGTTCGCCATCGCAAAGTAGGCAATTACTACTAGAAGAAGCAGAGGGGCAGGGGGCAGGGGGCAGGGGAGAAGAGGAACGGTTATTAAGTAACCCGAAGTTTAAAGTAATTTCTTACTCCCCCTTGCTCCCCGCACCCCTGCCTCTTTACTCCCCCTTGCACCCTGCTCCCCGCACCCCTGCCTCTTCACTCCGGTTTTTCCATGTTTTTTCTACAGTTCTTCACCAAAAATCTATGAGCAATTCCAAACCCCGTGACGTACAAGTTATTCCCGTCGCTACAAACACGAAATTTATTAGAGCGCGTAGTTGGTCACGCCTGCGGTTTGAAATTGAATACGCCAGAGAAAGAGGTACTACCTCCAATTGTTTTTTAATTGAAGGCGATAAATCCGCAATTATTGACCCACCGGCTGAAACCTTCACAGAAATTTATGTCCAGGCATTACAGCAAACCGTAAACTTGAAAGAGTTGGATTATGTCCTCCTGGGTCACTTTAGCCCCAACCGTGTACCCACACTCAAGGCAATTTTAGAATTAGCACCACAGGTAACATTTGTTTGTTCTCTTCCCAGTGAGGCTAATTTGCGTCATGCTTTCCCAGATAACGCCCTAGAAATTTTAGTGATGCGGGGGAAAGAAACTTTAGATTTAGGTCAGGGTCATGTTTTAAAATTCTTACCTATTCCTAGTCCTCGTTGGCCCGAAGGACTTTGTACTTACGACGACAAAACCCAAATTCTCTACACAGATAAGCTTTTTGGCGCTCATATCTGTGGTGATGAGGTGTTTGATGACAACTGGGAAGCATTGAAAGAAGACCAGCGCTACTACTACAACTGTCTGATGGCTCCCCAATCTCAGCACGTAGAATCAGCTTTGGAGAAAATCTCAGATTTACAGGTGAGAATGTATGCTCCTGGTCATGGGCCATTGGTACGTACTGGCTTAATGGAACTGACTAAGGCTTACGCAGAATGGAGCGATGCTCAAAAGGAGCGGGAGATATCTGTTGCTCTGCTTTATGCTTCAGCTTACGGAAATACAGCTATCTTAGCCCAGGCGATGGCTTTGGGATTAACTAAAGGTGGAGCCGCAGTGCATTCGATTAACTGCGAATTTGCTACTCCTGATGAAATCAACGCTGCTATCCAAAAGTGTGATGGTTTTGTGATTGGTTCTCCCACTATTGGCGGTCATGCTCCGACTCCCATTCATACTGCTTTGGGAATCGTTTTAACTGTGGGTGATAGCAACAAACTTGCAGGGGTTTTTGGTTCTTACGGCTGGAGTGGCGAAGCCTTTGATTTAATTGAAGGTAAACTTCGGGATGCTGGTTATCGCTTTGGATTTGATACTCTCAGAGTCAAGTTTAAGCCTGACGATATGACTCTCAAGTTCTGTGAAGAAGTTGGTACAGATTTTGCTCAAACTTTGAAAAAAGCTAAAAAAGTCCGCTTACCACAACAATCGGCTACGCCTATGGAACAAGCTGTGGGTCGGATTGTTGGTTCGGTTTGTGTAATCTCAGCTAAACAAGGTGATGTGTCTACGGGGATGCTAGGCTCTTGGGTGTCTCAGGCTACCTTTAATCCTCCAGGTCTGACTGTGGCGATCGCTAAAGATAGAGCTATAGAATCTTTAATGTATCCAGGTAGTAAATTTGCCTTGAATATCCTGGAGGAAGGTAATCATTTAGAATACACCAAGCATTTGGGCAAAAGTTTTGCTCCCGGAGAAGACAGATTTACCAACTTTAGCACCATAGTTGCAGATAATGGCTGTACCATTCTCACTGATGCGATCGCTTATGTTGAATGTTCTGTCAACGAACGCATGGAATGTGGCGATCATTGGGTAATTTATGCAACTGTTGACAACGGTAAATTAATCAAACCTGATGCCGTGACTGCCATGAACCATCGCAAAACTGGCACTCATTATTAAAAGATTAATAGATAATCCTTTGCAGTTATCCTGCAACTATTAATCTGTAATCTGAAGACTCCTGCCATCATCTCAAATTTGGCGGGAGCTTTCTTGTAGGCTTATATGTTCCATCAATTTATCTCTATTGACCAAAAAAATTTCTTTGTAGACTCTAGCAAATAGCGGATCTACAACTACAATAGTATTTTTAACTGTTACGCCGTAAGTCCCCCACTGAATTTGGGAAGGACGAATCAGTGGTGGGATATAAGGTGGGTGATAACGATTGCATCCAGTATGGCTTTTTTGCTAGCCAAAAACAAATACTGGATGTATGTTCGCGTAGCGGCACGTAGTGCGGAATCAGCAATTATTTTATTTGATTAGACTACTTTACCGCAATATCAACTTGTGATAAATTAGTCCAATCAAGGAGGTGATGTTAAGTGTTACACAAAGCTGTGCAAGTCCGTTTGTATCCATCAAAAGAACAAGAAATACAACTAGCTCAAACATTTGGTTGCGCTCGTTGGTGGTGGAATTACGCTCTAAATCAGTCAATTGAAACTTACAGAGAAACGGGCAAGGGACTTAGCCGTGTAGCACTCAACGCGTTTCTTCCGGCGCTCAAAAAGGCAGAAGAGACTGTATGGTTAGCCGATTGTTATAGCCAAGTTTTACAGGCAACAACACTCAATCTAACCACAGCATACAAAAACTTTTTTGAGAAGCGTGCTGGGTTTCCTAAGTTCAAATCTAAGCATGGTAAACAGTCTATTCAGTATCCTCAACACGTCAAAATTGTCGATGGCAATGTCAAACTTCCAGGCAATATTGGCATAGTCAAAGCCAAAATACATAGGACTATTGAGGGAAAAATCAAGACTGTAACTGTATGCAAAACAACATCAGGTAAATATTTCGCATCTATCCTGACTGAAGTAGAAGGAGAAAATCCAACTATTACATTCGGTAAGATCTATGGTATTGATTTAGGTTTGAAGCACTTTGCTGTTGTAACTGATGGTGAAAAGGTTTCTAAATATGATAATCCTAAGCACCTTGCCAAGCATGAGAAAAACCTCAAGCGTAAGCAGAAAAAGTTAGCCCGTAAACAAAAAGGGAGCAGTTCAAGAAATAAATATCGTAAAATTGTCGCTAAAGTGTATGAACGAATTAGCAATTCTAGGCAAGATTTTCTACATAAACTGAGTTATAAGTTGGTCAGCGATAGCCAAGCTGTCATAGTAGAGAATCTTCATGTCAAAGGCATGGTTTGTAATCACAATTTGGCGAAGGCAATTTCTGATTGTGGATGGGGAACGTTCACCAATTTTCTAGCCTATAAGCTAGAGCGTAAAGGTGGAAAGTTCGTTGAAATTGATCGATGGTTCCCCAGTTCCAAGCTCTGTTCTAATTGTTTCCATCAAGTGAGTGAGATGCCATTGGATGTGAGGCAATGGACTTGTCCTCATTGTGGTACTCATCATGACCGTGATGGAAACGCAGCGCTCAATATTAGAGCCGAGGGGATCAGAATGCTTGCCCTGAGCATCTCGACTTCGCTCGATGGAACCGAAGCCGAAGGGATCAAGGCGGAAGGTTCAGCCGTCTCTGCTGTAGGAGGGGATGTCAGACCAAGGCTGGGGCGAAAGTCTAAGTTGCGGCATTCCCCTGTGAGTACAGAAGCCGACACTGTACTTGGTACTCCAAGTCAGTGTGGGTAGTTCACCTAGTACCGCAAGGCGGAAGTCAAAAGTCAAAAGTCAAAAGTCAAAAGTCTGACTTTATAGGCTTTTGATTGATTTTAAATGGTTGTCCTATTTACGCCGTACTGTACTAGGAACTTTTAGCGTCATGTCCAGTCTAGCAAATCTGACAGAAATATTTAAGTAAGATTCCGCAATTGCCACCAAGACAATTGAATATGTATCATGTCATCTTAAAGTAGGAAATCAGTATGTGGCAGTGATCACACAATCTGCCAACTACTCTGCCGCAACGCTTTTATACTATTTTGTTCCTCCTATGTCCGCACAACACAACAAGATTAAATTTCCTTTTTGGCAGTATCTGAACCAACCCTTATTTAGTCGCGATTCTAAATTAGAATTGAATCCTCGTCGTTTTGCTTATAGCTGGCGAATTGGACTTCTAGAACGGTGCTTGAATAAAGAATGTGATGCTAAGGGGCCTCAACAGTATTAATTCACGTTGCGGGTAATCAAGTAAAAAAACCACGAACCTAGAGACATACGCTGTAAGTGTATGTTTCTAGGTTTAAATTATGTGCGCTAGTGTTGTCACCTTACGTAGTTGGGGGAATTTTTAGGGAACTGGTAAAACTGAAGGCCGTCTAGAGTCAAAGTAAAGCCCAAATGTGGGGAGTGATGCGCGATGAATTGAAATTTATGGCAAAAAGCTTTTGTGCTTCCGGTATGCTTACCCTTTTCATTGTGGCGTTCGGTGGTTAACAATGAGTTGGATATGTTTGAAATAATTCAATTTTATGCCGAGAACACCAAATGAATTTGCAGTACACCTCTTACTAGAGGGTGGTCACCGGGAAGAAATACGTTTTCCCACTTTTCCAGATTTTCAAAAATGGTACAGCAGTTCGCTGATGCCTAAGTTTGATTCTAATGAATTTATTAATGTACCAATCAAGAATATTCAGCAGGAGTATTTAGTAGTACGTCCAAGTCGGATTTTAGCAATCCGGGTAGAACCAGTTTTTAGCTCTAGTGTTGAAAGATTCAACTAAGTCACTAACCCCCGGCTGAAGCTAGGGGCTTGTAGGAGAAAGGCTAACCACCTTTCAAATACAAGACCAAACCAGTGTCTAGCTCATGAAACTGGACTGTCTGAGTGTGGTAGCTCAAAACACTTGACGGGATGTCTCCCTAGTCTGTACACTCTATCGTTTTTATGATGAGAAAAAGCCTTGCTTTGGTTTCCTTGAGTTTAGGAATTGCCTTTATAAATAGTATCTGGTCAGCTGTCGCTCAGGTTTCTATCCCGTTACCAGTACCAACCAATTCTCAGGTACAGCCGCCAGTCCAACCCAAGCCCAGGATTCCTAACATACAGCCGTCACGGGTCCTTAAACCCCTGAACCTGGGAAACAATTGTACTCCCAGACACGCTTGTTTGGGTTGGGATGAGCAACTTTGGAATCAAATCGGTAAATCTGGCGGTGGCGATCGCCTGGCTTTGTTGGCTTCCATTGACAATAGTTTGAGTTACCTGTCGAGAAAGAGTGCGATCGCCGCCTATCAAAAGTATCCAGTTAAAGGAATTACCCATGATCGTGTGCGTCGGAGTTTGATCCGTTTCCGGGAGCTAGTAGTTAATTCTAAATCCCCAGAAGAACTGCAAGCTGCTGTCCGTCGAGAGTTTACCTTTTACCAGTCTGTGGGCCATGATGGCCAGGGTACTGTTAAGTTTACTGCTTACTATGAGCCTATTTATAATGCTAGCCGTGTCAGGACTGAAGAATACAAGTATCCCCTGTATCGAGTTCCACCGGATTTGGCTCAATGGGCTAAACCTCACCCTAAACGAGTTGATTTGGAAGGTAAAGACGGATTACTAGGGGAAAGAAGCCAGTTAAGTGGTTTAGAAATCCTATGGTTCCGCGATCGCTTCGACGCATACATGGTACACATCCAAGGTTCTGCCCAAATCCAGTTATCTGATGGTACTAAAACCTCTATCGGTTTTGCCGGTGGAACAGATTACCCCTGGACTAGTATCGGCGGACAACTGTCCAAAGATGGCAAGTTAGCCGCCAATCAATTAAGTATGCCGGGGATCATTAACTTTTTCCAGAGCCAGCCCCAGGAAATGAATAATTATCTCCCCCGATGGGAAAGATTTGTCTTCTTCAAAGAAACCGCCGGTAGACCAGCTACTGGCAGTATTAATGTACCAGTTACCGCCGAGCGTTCCATTGCTACAGATAAATCTCTCATGCCTCCGGGCGCACTAGCACTGGTTCATACTTCAATTCCATATCCCACCAGCAATGGTCAGATGCAATATCGGACTGTGAGCCGCTTTGTACTCGATCAGGATACAGGAAGCGCCATCAAAGGACCGGGAAGGGTCGATTATTTCATGGGTTCTGGCAAAGTCGCTGGCGATCGCGCTGGCGTTACAGGTGGTAAAGGCTCACTTTACTATTTGCTACTCAAAAGATAGGGGCTGGGAAGAGGCAGAAGGGCAGGGGAGAAGAGGCAGGGGCGGGGTGCAGGGTGCAAGGGGGAGTAAAGAGGCAGGGGGGCGGGGTGCAGGGTGCAAGGGGGAGTAAAGAGGCAGGGGGGCGGGGTGCAGGGTGCAAGGGGGAGTAAAGAGGCAGGGGTGCGGGGTGCAGGGTGCAAGGGGGAGTAAGAAATTACTTTAAACTTCGGGTTACTTAATAACCGTTCCTCTTCTCCCCTGCTAGAAAGCCCCCTGCCCCCTTTCCTCTTCTCCCCTGCTAGAAAGCCCCCTGCCCCCCGTTCCTCTTCTCCCCACTCCCCACTCCCCACTCCCCACTCCCCACTCCCCACTCCCCACTCCCCACTCCCCACGCTAATACGGTGGATAATCATCGTCATCAGCGTAAATATAAGAACTAGAAACACCAACTGCTGCCAATTTAGGTGCTTCGACTTTGATAGATTCCTTACCAAATTCTTTGTGTTCTTCAAAAGTCTTGCAGATCATCGCCGACTCAACCGAATCTGAAGCAATTAGATATTCAGTTAATGTGTCAACAGTGGGATGCTTGTAGTCCACTGTTGAAGCTACCAGCGCAGTATTTGGTTGAATACCGCGTTCTTCAGATTCAATAATCGGGGAGAAAATTCCATGCGCGTGAAATAACGAGCCTTTTGGTACAACAGGTTGCTGCCGATATACAGCATAAGCTCTTTCTAGTTCAGCTACGAAGCCACCGATCACTCTTCCTTGTTGAAATTCGCAGTAAGATTTGCTAAAACTTGCTCCGGCTGCGCCGTTAAGAGTTAATTGTAATGGAGAGTCGTGCAGAAATTTTTTATCTTCTCCGACTAAGTAAATTAGGTAGCGAGTAAAGGTTTTAAATTTAAGCTTATCGGCTAAAAAAGCATCGTAATTTTCTTTAAGAGTACCAAGTTTGCTACCAGTTTCCCGGTCTTTAACAGATAGAGGCCCCCGGCGGACTATAACTAATTTTGGCGTACTGGTAATAAAAACTGTTTCCATTCCAGAGCTAAATTCATGCTCTAGCTGTTGCCAATTTTCATCGGGCTTAAAACCTACAGCACTAGCATTATCCAATTTAATCGCCAACCCGTGGGGCTGGATACCATCTGTGCCGTACCGAGGATTAATCATCTGACACCAGGGGATGATTTGAGAAGGAGGGGCGTTAAATTTATCGTCCTCAAAGTCGAAATTAGCAGATGCTTCCATTGTTTTAGACTATTAAAAATGTTTAAGCTAAACAAGTTTATCAGGATGGGGAATGAGTATGGCGTTGCTGGTGAGGAGTGATTGTTTAGACCATATCCTATTTTAAACTCACGTTCTCATCAAACCAGAAGTTTTGAGCAAGATTTATTTATCTTTACAAGCGTTGTAGCAGACTTAAACCGTGGGTATCTGTACCACAGGTATTAAATAGCTGATATTCATCAGCTAACTGTTGTACCTGTTGTGTTTCCAAAGCACTTGGTGTCCAAGGTTTGGGGTTTTTGTATGCGTAGAAAGCTTCAACACCATCAATTCCCCGTTCAGCCGCCGCCGGAACTAAGTCAAAATGCGATCGCTTGTAACGAGCTGGATGAGCTAAAACTGCCAATCCCCCGGCTTGTTGGATAGCAGCAATGACGTTATGTGCTTGATATTCTTTACCTGTCGTCGGTTTTCTTTGCAAATAGGGTTTGATACTAGGATGCTCTGGCTCAAAGGCGTAAGCCAAAATATGAACTTCCACATCCAAAAGGTTGGCATTAATTTCTACACCACTCCATAAATAAGGAGTGTTTTCACTGGAATTTCCCCGATAGTTTTCTAACCAATCTTGTGCTGCTTCATACCCTTTGATACTATGGTGGTCTGTAATCGCTAATCCTTGTAGCCCAATTGCGATCGCCTGTTCCATCAATGTACTTGGTTGCAACTTGCCATCTGAGTGGACAGTATGCAGATGAAAATTCAATAACGTGGGACAGCTTTGGGCATCAACACTCCAGAAGACTTGCCTTAAAGTGTCTGCGTTTGTAGATGTCCGAGCAAAATTTACAACCATAACTTTTTATAAATGAAAATACTTGATCATAAACCAACACACCACACTTAGAGGTAAAAATAACTCAAGCGCTTCCGAGTGTCAGTAGTAATTTACTCAGCCTTATTAGCCAAATTTTTCAATATGTTAAGACTACCTTAGCAAATCTAAATGCTGATAATCATGAGTATTTCCAATTGCTGATATAAAGTTATTCAAAAATCTTCTTGAACATATTTAACTACGGAGTTAATTAGGGTGTGCTGAAAAAGTTATTTGTGAGGGTGAGGACAGGTTTCACCTTGATTCAGCAAGATTTAACTCGACGCAAGAATCAGGTAGCGACAAGAACAAGAATAGGCACACGGACAATCCTGTATCCAATTGCAGGCGGATTGCACGACAGCGAGATTGCTATTTTGTTCTCATCAATTTTGTGCTATGATCCTAGGCCTTCTAATGTACCGGAACCTGTAATAACTTCACCAATTGCCAAAGCTGAAATATTCTGTGATTGAAAAAAGGTAATTGCTTGTTGGACTTGATGGGGTGGTACTAACAGCACAAAACCAATTCCCATATTGAAAGTATTGTACATAGCCTCGGCACTGACTGAGCCGACTTCAGCTAGCCACTGGAATATAGGCGGGATAGTCAAACTATTGGGGTGAATTTGAATGCTTTGATTTTTACCTAGACATCTAGGTAAATTCTCTGGTAAACCGCCACCTGTAATATGAGCCATACCATGAATTTCTAAGTCAGCTTGACGCGCTGCGAGAACAGGCTTGACATAAATTTGTGTCGGTTTGAGGAAAGCTTCTGCGATAGTTTCACCACCCAATAATTGTGGACGCTCATCCCAAGCCAATGATTTGGAGTCAACAATTTTCCGGACTAAACTCAAGCCATTGCTGTGTACACCAGTGCTAGGAAGTGCGATCGCAATATCTCCAATTTGCACCTGAGAACTATCCAACATCTGGCTTTTTTCCACAATTCCCACACAGAACCCAGCCAAATCATACTCACCCACTTGGTAGAAACCCGGCATTTCTGCGGTTTCTCCTCCCAATAAAGCACAACCCGCCAACCTACAGCCAGAAGCTATCCCCGCTACCACTTGAGTTAGTTGTTCTGGTTCTAACTTACTGGTAGCCACATAATCTAAAAAAAACAGTGGTTCTGCACCTGATGTCAACACATCATTGACACACATCGCCACTAAATCAATGCCCACAGTATCATGTCGGTTGACCACCTGAGCGATTTTCAGCTTTGTTCCCACACCATCGGTTCCGGAAACCAAAACTGGTTCTTTAAAACCCCCTGGTAGTTGGAAGCAACCACCAAAACCGCCTAGTCCACCAATTACTTCCGGTCTAAAAGTACTGTGAACTAAATTGCGAATTTGGTCTACAAAGGCTCTACCCGCCTCAACATCAACCCCAGCATCCCGATAATCCATAGTCATTAGTCATTAGTCATTAGTCATTAGTCATTAGTCCATAGTTCATAGTCCATAGTCAAGGAGCGACTAAAAGACTTTATCCTCAATACCACGCCACCATTCACCCAAGTGCATCAAGTCTTCGTGGATATCTGCCAACTCATTGGCGTAAGTATCCTCGGAAATACTAGCACGGCGTTCTTGTAATTTCTGGAGTCGCAGCTGTACCAGTAGCCAAGGCTTGGTAATGCTATCTGTTGATTCTAGATATTGTGCTAGTTCTTTACTATCCATATTGTTGATCTCACTACTGTTTACGATACATGACTAAGCAAAAACAGCCACGATACTATTCGTGACTGCTTGCAGTATTCGTTAATTCACTGATTTTCACTGCTGGAAATATCTGGAATCAGCCAGCATGGAAGTCATGGACAGACTGACAGATGATTAGGCTTTAGCGTAGTTTTCAGCAGCAAAGTCCCAATTTACCAACTGGTCTAAGAAGTTCTTAATGAAAGCAGGACGAGCATTTCTATGGTCGATGTAGTAGGCGTGTTCCCAGACATCCAAGGTTAAGAGTGCTTTTTTGCCATGAGCTAAGGGGTTTTCTGCATTTGGTGTCTTCATTACCTTGAGAGTACCACCATCATCAATTAACCAAGCCCAACCACTACCGAATTGAGTTGCAGCTGCGTTAGAAAATTCTTCTTTGAATTTATCGAAGCTACCAAAATCCTGATTAATCTTGGCTGCTAAGTCGCCGGTGGGCGCGCCACCACCTGCGGGCTTCAAGCAATTCCAGAAAAAGCTGTGATTCCAAACTTGAGCGCCATTATTAAAGATTCCCACCTTAGAGGAGTCTTTAAAGGCAATTTGGATTACTTCTTCGAGAGACTTGTCAGCAAGTTCTGTACCGTCAGTCAGCTTGTTTAAGTTAGTCACATAGGCTGCATGATGTTTGCCATAGTGATACTCAAAGGTTTCGCCCTTCATGCCATAGGCTTCTAGAGCGTTAAAGTCGAATGGTAAGGGGGGCTGTGTAAATGCCATTTTATGAAATCCTCTCTTTAGTGTTTTCCCGTTTCAAGCTGTTGTAGCAACTTAGGAAACGACAGGTTTTATGGTTATGCGTCGTATATCCAAGTATTAAAGGATATAAAACTTAACATAGATATTCTACTACCAAAGGGAGGATTCCCACAAAATACTGTTGTATTTAAGCCAAATTCCTATAATGGTGAGTGGTTATGACCGAAAAATTTTAGATTTTGGATTTTAGATTTTGGATTGGGAATTTTCGGTACAAGCCCCACCCCTTCAGGGCGGAATTAATCCAAAATCCCAAATCGTAAATCCAAAATTGTTTGACCGAAAAATTTTAGATTTTGGATTTTAGATTTTGGATTGGGAATTTTCGGTACAAGCCCCACCCCTTCAGGGCGGAATTAATCCAAAATCCCAAATCGTAAATCCAAAATTGTTTGACCGAAAAATTTTAGATTTTGGATTTTAGATTTTGGATTGGGAATTTTCGGTACAAGCCCCACCCCTTCAGGGCGGAATTAATCCAAAATCCCAAATCGTAAATCCAAAATTGTTTGGCTCACCATTATATTTAACGAAAAAGTAATATTAAATTACAGTAACTACACCTGAGATAACCGTTGTTGGTAGTACTTAACGATTTGCGCTGTGACTTCAGAGGCGTTAAGACCATCTGACTGGATTTCAACTGCATCTGCTGCTTTTTGTAAAGGGGAAACTTTACGAGTGCTGTCTTTCCAGTCACGTTCGGCGATATCCTGTTTCAGCTGCTCTAAATTCACTTCGGATTGACCCTGTTCTTTAAAGTCTTGCTGACGGCGATGGGCGCGTTCACTGACTGAGGCGGTTAAGAAAATCTTGACTTCAGCATTGGGGAAGACATGAGTCCCAATGTCTCGACCTTCTGCGACTAAACCACCTTTTTTACCCCAGCTTTGCTGTTGTTTCACGAGTGCTTGACGCACAGCGCTTTGTGCAGCTATTGCCGATACTTGAGATGTCACCTCAATTGTGCGAATTGCCTGAGTGACATCAGTACCATTAATCCAAACCTTGACGGGATATTGCAGGTCATGGGTGGGGGTAAGTTCAATGTTACACTGACTGACTAATTGGGCGATCGCACATTCATCATCAATGGCAATACCTTTTTGTAGCACCAGCCAAGTCACAGCGCGATACATAGCGCCTGTATCTAGATAAACTAGATCCAGCTTACTTGCCACTTGACGAGCCACTGTGGACTTGCCAGCCCCTGCTGGGCCATCGATAGCGATGATGGGTTGACGATCGCTCAAGATGGTATTATCAATTAAACGTGTCGAACCAAGACGAGCTGCGATCGCCAGCATTCCTTCCTCCTCAACTGTTTCTAAAGACATTAACGTAGTCGGTTCCACCAATTCAATATATTCCACGATTAGATTACTAACCTTTGCCAATTCTCGCTGTACCACGGCTATCAGCTCGCTGCTGTTACGAACACCAGCCTTAAATGCAGCTAAACTGGCCCGTAAACCTCGATATAAGATCGCTGCTTGCTCTTTTTCTTGTGCAGTCAAATATTGGTTACGAGAACTTAAAGCCAGACCTGAAGCTTCCCGTACCGTTGGACAAGCAACAATCTCCACTGGCAAATTCAAATCAGTAACCAGCCGTCTAATAATAGCCAGTTGCTGACCATCTTTTTGTCCAAAGTAGGCTCGCTCAGGTTGTACCAAGTTCAAAAGCTTGGTAACAATCGTCGCCACACCCTGAAAGTGACCTATCCGAGAACGACCACACAAACCTAACATCATAGCAGATGGAGGCGTTACTTGTGTAACTTGAGATTCTTGTAGACTTTTCTGAGAAACACCCATTTCCTCCGGAGTAGGTGCAAAAATTGCATCTACCCCTGCTTGTAAACAGAGTTGTTGGTCTGAGTCTAAAGTGCGGGGATAACGTTCATAATCCTCATGAGGAGCAAATTGCAGGGGATTGACAAAAATACTGACAATCACCGTAGAATTTTCTTGCCTTGCTCTGTTAATTAAGCTCAAATGACCTTGATGTAATCCTCCCATCGTTGGCACCAAACCGACAGCCGTCTGGTACCAGCTAGTTATCTCATCTAGTCCCAAATCTTCTGGAACCGTCAGCTGATTTTCGGAACAGCGTTTAGTTAAATAGCAGCGTAAAGCTGCGACTGTTGTCAGCAGGCGCACAAAATTCCCCTAGTTCTTTTTAAGCCTCTCCCCCGTTAGTTTATATCTGAAATGGGGGAGTGGGGAGTGGGGGGGGAGAAGAGGAAAGGGGGCAGGGGGCAGGGTGCTGGGGAGAAGAGGAAAGGTTGTTAGGTAACCGGAAGTTTAAAGTAATTTAAACTCCCCCTTGCTCCGATGCTCCGGTGCTCCCCTGCTTCTTTTGTCCCTTTGTCCTACCCTGAAGAATTATCTACCCAGAACTTCAATCTTCACTGGTGCAATACCACTGTTGATCATTCCTATAGCTCTAGCTGCACCAGTAGAGACATCAATGATTCGACCTCGAATAAATGGGCCTCGGTCATTAATTCGCACCACAACGGAACGACCATTGCGGGTGTTGGTGACACGGACTCGTGTACCAAAGGGTAAGGTACGATGGGCGGCAGTCATGGCTTCTGGATTAAATCTCTCGCCAGTTGCCGTGGGTTTACCAGCGAAGCCGCGACCGTAAAAGGAAGCTATGCCTCGGAAATTGAATCGTCTATTGTTGGCAATCTGCAATCCCATCTGTGGCAGAGAAATTCTAGCGCGTTCTGGTAAGTCAGCAATTTCGGTGATGGGAGATGCATTACCAATCAGTCTCCGCAAGCGATTGGTTGCTTGCAATGCATCTTCTGCGAGATTGTCGGTAGTACCTGCTAGGATGGTTTTTGCATTGATTTCTACCAATTCTTGGCCATTGATTTTGATTGTATACCGCTCTGTTGGCTGTTGTGAGACAGAGGCATTTTTGTTCTGGGCTTGATTGGCTGTAGATTCGCCCTCGCCCTTCCAACTAACGGTAATTTGTTCAGCGTCCTCACTGTGTAGGACTAGCTGGTTAATACTAGCTGCGATTAAACCAGCTCTATGAACCGGGTCATTATGAAGCGATGTCTTTTGGTTTCTCGCATTCGTCAAACTCCCTACACTGCTTAACTTGGCTGAGTTATCTGCAATTCGGGAATACGACTGTTGTCCCTTAGTCTTTCCAATTACACCAACTTTCGGATCAACACTTGCTACTGGCTGAGAACTCAAAAAGGTGAGAACTGGAATATCTTTGATAAACAGGGTTGCTGCCTTGCGACCTTCAATGTTGTGAGAATGAATGTTTGTGATCACACCATCCGAAGTAAGTTTCCCTGCTGCGGTTTTAAACTCTCCTACTTTAACGGCATCATTAACTGATGATTTTTGAGAAACTGAAGTAGCTTCCTTTTCCGTAGTGGTTTGAGCGTGACCGGCTAAGGGCGTACCCAGAGCAGTCAGAAACAGGGCGACAATAGTCCACAAATATCTTTGATTCATGCGTCCGATTTTTAAAGCGACTGTAGAACGGAACTTTTTTAGTTCGTGGAATTTTGTGCCACAAAAAGTGACGTATTTTTAATAACTCGAACTTGTTCCGCTTTCACTTTTTGTTTATTAACTGCAACACAGTAACATGAATTTTTGAGCTTGGGGATCAGGGTTTTAGCGTAGATATACATCACTTGATTCAATTTCCATTTCCATTTCCAGGGTCAAACCGTTCTCTAATGGCGATTTTGACTATGTAACGTTTTTTTCAATTAATAAAATTTTTCATAGGAAATTTTAATATGACAGCCAATTTAAATTAACTGTAATACTCCTGAACTTAAATTGTATTTAAGAAAACATATAATTTTATTAAATCATGTTGATAATAATTCAATATAATCTAGCCAAATCCTTCTCAAAATCCTTGATGATATTTAGTTGATAAATTTTTGTGATCCTACTAAAAATCATCTTTATCAACACTTACAGATATTATTCATTTGAGATAAGCTAGGAGCCATCCTCTAGCTTGAAGTTAGATTCTTAGATAATATCTAAATAAATATACTTAATAATTTTAATTTGTAAGTGTTTAAGTTTGCTCTATATCTATCTAAATATACGGTTAAATATTAGCTAATTTGGTAACTAAAAAAAATCGCCCACAAATAAAAATCAATGATGAGACAATAAAAAAAGCTTCACTGGCATGAGCCAATAATAAAAGTATGTAGCGAAAAATACAAGCGTTCTCGCTTGCTATATTGACTAAAATATGATTTTTCAGAGTAACCTATCAGCCTTATGGCAAACCAAGCAAATTCCGAAGGTTTAGAAATTGTCTCAGCGCCATTTTTAGCTGTTCTCAACGACTTGTATTCCAAATACAAGTCAAAAAAAGAGGGGACACTAGCAAACTATATTCCAGAACTAGCGAAGGTGAATCCGGAATTATTCAGCATTTGTATTGTGACTGTAGATGGTCAAACTTACAAAGTCGGGGACTATCAACAACAATTTACAATTCAGTCAATTTCTAAGGTGTTTGCTTACGGACTGGCCTTAGAAGATCATGGACGGGATTATGTTTTAACTAGAGTTGGGGTGGAACCAACAGGAGACGCATTCAACGCGATTATTCTGGATGAAAAATCGAAGCGACCTTATAACCCTATGGTAAATGCAGGTGCGATCGCTACTACCAGTTTAATTAAAGGCAATGGTCCAACAGAACGCTTAAACCGGGTGCTGGAAATGTTTAGCAAATACACCGGAAGGGATACAATGGTTGATATTTCAGTTTTTACCTCTGAACGCAGTACGGGACATCGCAACCGCGCCATAGCACATCTGATGCTTAATTTTGGTATGATTGACCAAAACATTGAGGAAGTTTTGGATCTTTACTTTCAGCAATGTGCTGTGATGGTGAATTGCCAAGATTTAGCGGTGATGGCGGCGACTATGGCTAACAAAGGTGTTAACCCAGTTACAGGTGAACAAGCATTAGATAGTCGTTACATTAAAGATATTCTCAGCGTTATGTACACCTGCGGGATGTATAACTTTGCTGGGGAATGGGCTTATAAAGTGGGACTTCCGGCTAAAAGTGGTGTTTGTGGGGGAATTATGGCGGTTGTACCTCACAAAATGGGTATTGGAGTATTTTCGCCTTTGTTAGATGTGCGTGGTAATAGTGTCCGGGGAGTCAAGGTGTGTGAGGAACTCTCCCGGCGCTTGGGGTTACATTTATTTGAATGTTCAGGGGACAGCTTTAACAGTTAACAGTTATCAGTTTTCATTAAATGACTGTAATTACCGCACCCTGACTTTCATTTCCCAACCTATCAACTGCACACACTGCATAGTTTCCGGCTTGTGGAACAGTGGCGAAGGTTGTCCCAGCTGACAAGACTCGCGCCAGTTTCCAATAATCACCAAATTCTCGATAAAGTGTCCAAGAACGAACCGGTTGATTATCTCCGGGTCGCCAACTGAGGCGGCTATTATTAACTTGTAGTTCTTGGGGTGGTGGTGGTGCCGTTGTATTGCGCCATGACATAGTGGGTACTATGGCGGGGGTAGAATAAAGGGAATTTCGGAAACTGTCAGCAATTCCTTGACGATTTTGAGTAATGGCACTCATGCTAAAGAAGATATTACCCAGGGACAAGTTATTGGCTAGGTTGCGCGTAATGGCGACTTGTTGCTGAATTTCTTGATTTGTCCAAGCTTGACCATCGAGTTTACTAAGATTGTTGCCTACATATATATGTCGTTGGCTAGTATTAATTTCTGTCCACCATTTGAGCAATAGGGGATAACTTTGTGCAGCTTGGTCGATGCGCCAATACAGTTGGGGGGCTAAGTAATCTACTATACCTCCTTGTAACCATCTTTTGGCATCAGCATATAACTGATTATAAGCATCTAAGCCATTGATTCCTGGTGGTTGTCCTGGTTGGTAAATACCAAAGGGACTAATACCAAATTTAACGTGGGGCTTTGTGGCTTTAATTCCTTCAGATATACGTAATACCATTTGATTAACATTGTTCCGTCGCCAGTCACCTAAGCTGAGTTGACCACCATTTGCTTGAGAAGCTGCATAGGTTTGATTGTCGGGGAAGGTTTGACCCTGGATGGGATAGGGATAAAAATAATCATCTAGATGAATGGCATCGATATCATAGCGGCGGACAACATCTATAATGACGTTGAAAGCACGGTCTTGGACGATTTTACTACCTGGGTCCATCCATAGTTGATTACCCCATTGGTAAACTACTTCGGGGTTGGTGACAGCTATATGGGGACTGGCGTTGGGTCTAGCTGTGAGGCTGGTTTTGGCGCGGTAGGGGTTGAACCAAGCATGAAGTTCTATATTGCGTTTGTGACATTCGGCGATCGCAAACTCTAAAGGATCATAATATGGATCTGGTGCTTTACCTTGAGTTCCGCTCAACCAAGCACTCCACGGTTCAAATGGGGAAGCATATAAAGCATCACCCTCTGGTCGCACTTGCAAAATCAGGGCGTTAAAATTCAGATATTGTAGTCGGTTGACAATTTCGATAAATTCTGCTTTCTGTTGTGCTGTGGAAAGTCCGGCTTGGGAAGGCCAATCATTATTCCATACTGTTGTCACCCACGCACCGCGAAACTCTCGCTGATGGTAAATGTTTTCTATGGGAGGGGTAGGTACAACTATTGGGGGAACTATGATATAATTGGAGGTAATTTTATTTCTCCACAATAAATACACCATTGCCTGATAGACCATGACTACCACATCTGCACGAGTTGCGGCTACACGGGGGTTGAGTATTTTAACGTTGGGGTAACTCGCTACTAAGTTTTTTGCAGTAGCGATCGCCACTTGAGTTCTCGCATAGGCAGGAATCTTGGCGGCATCTTGATAAATTTGTGGTAATATATTCAGTAAATCGGGTTTAACATTAGCCGCGATTTCTAAGCCGTTGACGATCGCCACTAAAACATCACTGCGGAAAATCCTGTCATTGGGGCGAAAGCGTCCATCAGGATAGCCGCTAAAAAATCCGGCTTCATAAGTTTGTTTAATCCGATTCACAGCCCAGTGATTATCCGGGACATCAATAAAGGGAACATATTCCCGTTTAGGAGACCGGGATGATGCAAATACTGCTCCCAGTATAGCGGCAAATTCAGCGCGAGTCACTGAGTTATCTGGTCGAAAAGTGCCATTCGGATAACCATTTAAAATGCTCCGCTCTGTTAATGCTTCGATGAATGGCCTGGCCCAGTGATTTTGAACGTCCGGGAAACGAAGAGGATTAGATACCATGATGGATTGTAATTAGCTTGATTCCATGCTGCTATTCTTAGTTAATTTAACAATTTGAATGCGATCGCGTCTGTGAGATTGTGTAAATTTTAACATTTTCCATCCCTTGATTTTTCTCTATGTAGGATAGAAGTGTGAGCAATTTCTTTTTGTGCAACTTATCTATTTGAACAGTGCGAAAAATCAGACTTTTTATTTTGTTATTATTACTAAGCTTATTGAGCGTTCTGGTATTTTATGATATTTCTGCTTATATCTCGGAACAAAAGCCGATAGTTAGGTGTGAACAAGGGGGATTTTATCCGCCACAAGTTCAAAAGTACTATACTCATCCTCAAAAGTTAGTAGTCAAACCTTGGCTTGGACCACATAATGTCTACGCTATATTTGCTATTCCTGCTGAATACAGAAGTGATGCTTTATTTACAGTATCAATACCTGGAACTATCACTTACTGCGGACGAGTTCAGGATATTGACGAGGTTTTATCTGGAGTTGATAATCTGGATTATTATACCATGATTCGGGGATTTTTAAACACTCGCATTGCTTTGAAGTTAATTGCTCAAGGTAAGTTAAGTCAGTTACAGGAACCACAATATTGGCGGTTAGGTTATGTGAGGCGTTAGCTAGGTTAATATTTTAACGCAAAGGGGCGCGGAGGTTAACGCAAAGGTTCGCGGAGGGGGTTTTTCTGCTGGTTATAAGTCCATTACTTGGCGATAATGAGTTTCTATTTGGGCGACGGTTTGAGATTTGCGTTTTGTTTCCCATTGACTACGATTAAATAGTTCTTGTCGTAAGTTATCTATGTTGATTGTATTGATTTGATTTTTGCTAACTATTTGTTTCCCGTTTATCCAAGCGCTATGGACAACGTTTGTGGGGCGACCTAATACTAATAAACCTATGGGATCTGTTCTGGGTAGTAATGATAAATTTGTTAAATCATACATTACTAAGTCTGCTTGTTTACCTACGGTGAGGGAACCAATTTGGTCAGCTATATTTAGTCCTTTTGCTCCTCCTAATGATGCCATTTCTACGGCTTTTTTGGGTGTGATCCAGTTTTGATAATCTGAGTCTGTTATGTTGTGCAAGATGGAACCCATTTTGATGGCTTCTAGCAGGTCTTGGGAGTCGTTACTAGAAGCGCCATCACAACCAAAAGTCACGTTTACCCCTGATTTGATATATTTTAAAATTGGGGCGATACCACTGCCTAAACGCAGGTTACTCAAGGGGTTATGGACAACTGTACATTGGGTTTGGGCGAGAATGGTGATATCATGATCATTTAACCAGACACAATGAGCTAAGGATGTGCGATCGCCTAAATATCCAATGCGTTGCAGATGTTCCACAGCAGTACATCCGTATTTTTCTTGGGCGAGTTTTTCTTGGGCTTTGGTTTCTAATAAGTGGGAGTGACGACAAAGATTATAGCGATCGCTTAATTCAATACATCCTTTAAATAAACCATCACTACACAATTGTATCCCTGTTGGTGCAACTAAAATACTCACCCCCTCTTCTGGACGATGAAATTGTTTCACCGCTTCTTCTATAATTTCTAATGTCGCCGTAGTTGAGCGAAAATAAGGTTCATGGTTTTGTTCTGTTTCCCCCGAAGGTATCCCAGCGCTGAGGGATTCATCTTGAATTAGTGGCGCAATAAAAGCCCGAATTCCCACTTCTCGATAAGCACGCACCGCAGTGGCGATGGTTTCTAATTCTTTTCCAGGAGTTAACACCAAATGATCTACTACACTGGTTCCACCGGAAAGTAAAGTTTCTACAGCTGTTCCCAAAGCACTCAGATAAACTTTTTCTAAATCGAGGGGTGCAAAATCATATAATTCGGCTAGCCATAATTCTAAAGGAAAAATTGACATAATTCCCCGTTGCCACATTTCTGAGGAATGGGTGTGGGCGTTGACGAAACCAGGGAGTAATAGTTTATTGCTACCATCAACAGCAGTACCGATGACATCTAAATCCGGTGCGATCGCCGCTATTGTACCATCAATAACCTGCACATCTACGGTGGCATAATCGTCATTGGTAGCAATCAGAACGTTTTGAATCGTAAAATTCACTTTATTTAACCTTAATTAAGTAATTGCACAAACATTAGAAATTCAAGTTACAAATTTAAGGACTGTTTTGAGTGTTGTCATTTATGAATTTACCATTACGGAGATTGGGAGTTGAACCAAATGCGTGGACTGTAAATCAGGATATCGCAGATATTACTCGTCCTCCAAAGACCCCACAACCGGTTATCTTACCCACAGAAACCAAAACTCTGCACCTCGACTTAGCAAAAACCGCCATCATCATCATTGATATGCAAAACGACTTCTGTCACCCCGATGGATGGTTAGCGCATATTGGCGTAGATGTCACACCAGCACGTCAACCCATCGCACCTTTAAATAGTTTACTGCCAAAACTACGTGCTGTGGATGTGCCGATAATTTGGCTTAACTGGGGAAATCGTCCCGACTTACTCAATGTTAGTGCGGCTTTAATGCACGTCTACAACCCCACAGGATCAGGCGTAGGATTGGGCGATTCTCTGCCCAGCAACGGTGCTAAAGTCCTGATGGCGGGTAGTTGGGCGGCCTCGGTCGTAGATGGACTGCAACAGCTACCAGAAGATATTCGAGTGGATAAATACCGCATGAGTGGCTTTTGGGATACGCCTTTAGATAGTATTCTGCGGAACTTGGGAAGAACGACACTATTATTTGGAGGTGTGAATGCTGATCAATGTGTGATGTCTACCCTATGTGATGCCAATTTTTTAGGCTATGACTGCATTTTAGTTAAGAATTGCACAGCTACGACTTCTCCTGAGTATTGTTGGCTGGCGACATTATATAACGTTAAGCAATGTTTCGGTTTTGTAACTGATTCAGAAGCGATTTTAAAAGTGCTGACTTAGTAGAGAACATTTACAGTTATTAGTTTAAAGGAGATGAATAAATGCAAGCTACTAAATGTGTAATTCCTGTGATCAAATCTCCCAAGGATTATCAAACATATCGCATCAGTCCAGATGATTCTAATCGGCTGGCGATTATTTTTGATTCCATCAATGCGAATACTTCTTTAACTTGCTGCATCGAAATTTTTGATGTGGGTGGACAAACACCACCAAACCGTCATCAATGGGCGGTGGAAATGTTTTTTGTCCTCAAAGGGGAAGGGGTAGCTATGTGTGATGGGAAGAGTGTCAAAATTCAAGCCGGGGATAGTTTGTTAGTACCTCCAACTGGAACTCATTTAATTAAGAATATAGGGAAATCTCGCTTATATACTTTAACGGTGATGGTTCCTAATGAAGATTTTTCGGAATTAATTCGCAGTGGGATTCCGGTGGAATTAGATGCAGAGGATATGGAAGTTTTAGGAAGATCAAATGCGTTGATGCCTTGTTAAAGAAGTTCGGAAGCAGGGAGCATCCCACTTTGGAAATATATCTTTTCTGTCTAACCATGTAATCAGGTTCTTACGGCTTAATGAAAAATATATCTTCCAAGTTGGGATGCTCCCCGAAACCACAGATAAACACAGATGAATTGCATTTAATTGGTATTCATGGGTATTCATTTGTGGTTGATATCATCGCATTCACGCAAAATTATTTAACTCAAGCAGAATTTTACCCACGATAATAGAATTAACCCTTTCGTGAAAATCATCATGGAAACCCTCACCTTAAGCATACCTCCAAGCGTAGGTTTAACCGATGAGCAGTTTTATCAACTCTGCATTGCTAACGAACCTTGGCAATTAGAACTTACCCAGACTGGAGAATTAATTATTATGCCCCCAACAGGCGGTGAAAGCGGAATTAGAAACTCTGATTTAATCACAGAGTTAAATTTATGGAACCGTAAAACCAAGTTAGGCAAAGTCTTTGACTCTTCGACTGAGTTTAAATTACCCAATGGTGCATATCGCTGTCCCGATGCGGCTTGGGTGAAGTTAGAACGTTGGGAAGCTTTAACTAAAGATGAAAAAAGACGTTTTCCGCCGCTTTGTCCTGATTTTGTAATTGAACTGCGTTCAGAAAGTGATAGTTTAGCTAAATTAGGCGCTAAAATGCGGGAGTATCAAGAAAATGGTGCGCGGTTAGGTTGGTTAATTGATCCGCAAACACCTTCGGTAGAAATTTATCGCCCAGGACAAGATGTAGAAGTTTTAAATTTCTCTTTTGAGAGACCTCCTCAAGTTTCTGGTGAAGAAGTTCTACGTGGTTTTGTTTTAGATTTGATGATTATTTTAAATCCATAGAGTAGGTTACAGAAAATACTCGTTATCTTAAATGGTATCAACCAGATGACAAACCCCTGAGCGAACCGGCAAATTGGGCGGGTTTCTGTGCTATTGGAGAAATTTTGCCTAAATGCTAATTTTATTATAGCGATCGCTCCGTCAACTCATGCACAAAATCCTACCCAAACAAACAGCCTCCATGCAAACCCGCGACGGTATCCGCCTAGATGCAGATATTTATCGCCCCGAAGCAGAGGGAGAATATCCCGTTTTATTAATGCGCCAACCCTATGGAAGAGCGATCGCCTCCACAGTTGTCTATGCCCATCCCATTTGGTATGCTGCACATGGCTATATTGTAGTTATTCAAGACGTAAGAGGAAGAGGCACATCCGAAGGTGAATTTCAGCTATTTAAGCACGAAATCGCCGATGGAGAAGACACCGTAAACTGGGCGGCGAAACTCCCTGGTAGTAACGGCAAAGTGGGGATGTATGGCTTTTCCTATCAAGGAATGACTCAACTATATGCCGCATCTGCAAAACCACCAGCATTAAAAACAATTTGCCCAGCCATGATTGGCTATGATTTATATACAGATTGGGCTTATGAAGGGGGTGCATTTTGTTTACAAACTAACCTCGCTTGGGCAATTCAACTAGCTACAGAAACCGCTCGTTTACGCAAAGACAAAACAGCTTATGAAGCATTATTTGCTGCGTCTCGTAATTTACCTGTAACTCATCCCGAAATTCTCCAGCAACTCGCCCCAGAATCATTTTATCATCAGTGGCTGACATATTCTCATCCCGATACATACTGGGAAAAACTTTCGCCTAAAAACCACTTACAAAATATTGATTTGCCCATGTTCCATATCGGGGGATGGTTTGATACTTACCTGCGAGGAACTTGGCATTTATATCAATATATGATCGCCCGTAGCACCACACCCCAACATTTAATCATTGGTCCTTGGGCGCATTTGCCTTGGGGTCGCAAAGTTGGTGGAGTTGATTTTGGTGTTAATGCTGTGAGTCCTGTTGACCAGATGCAAGTTCGCTGGTTTGACCAGTTTCTCAAAGGTATGAATACAGGATTACTTGAAGAAGATCCTGTTTGTCTATTTGAGATAGGAAGTAATATTTGGCATAGTTATCCAACTATCCCTAAAGTAAACCAGAAATCTTATTTTTTGTCAACCACCGGACTGGCTAATATCAGAGAAGATTCTGGAAGCCTAATCCAAAATCCAAAATCTAAAATCCCAAATTCCTTTGATGTCTTAGTACATGACCCTTGGCGACCGGTTCCCGCTTTGGGTGGTCATGCAGGAATGCCGGCGGGTGTTTTTGAGCGATCGCATTTAGATTGTCGTGCTGATGTTTTAACTTACACCAGCGAACCCTTAACAGAAAACTTGCATTTACTAGGGAATGTCGCGGTGGAAATCTTTTGTAGTGCCGACCAACCCAGTTATGATTTGTGTGCAGTGCTGTCAGAAGTCCATCCCGATGGCTGCGTCTATAACTTAACTCAAGGTTATGTCCATTGTCCCCCAGGTTCAGAACAAGCGCCGACCAAAATTCAACTCCAACCTACTTGTGCGCGAATTGCTCAAGGTAATGCCCTGCGTTTGAGTTTGAGTGCTGCCTGTTTTCCTGCTTATGCGATGAATTCTGGAAGTGGTACAGTAAGAAGTAGTGGGGAGTTGATGAATGCTCAGGTAATCACAATTACGGTAAATTGTGGAGATGGTTTTCTTTCTCAAGTTTTGCTGCCGTTAAGAGTTAATTAAGAGTTTGTTTCACGCAGAGGCGCAGAGGCGCAGAGAGGGAGAGGAAGAGTTAAATTAATGGCAGCGAGTTTAGCAGTCTACAGTAAGAATTGATTTACCGGATATTGACAGAAATATCTGGAATATTTTACTATGGAAATAGAGGAAACAGATGGAAAGTAAACTAACGGAACCATCAGCAGCACTCACAGAAATTCCGGCTGGCTATCTGAATATTATGGGTTACGTGGATGAGTCAGAAGTTAATGGTCCGGGAAGTCGTGCTGTTGTCTGGGTTCAAGGTTGTCCGCGTGAATGTTCTGGTTGCTTTAATCCTGAGTCTTGGTCTTTTGGGATTAATCAATTAATTTCTGTTGATACTCTCGCGCAGAATATCCTCAGCAAACCTAATAATACAGGTGTGACGTTTTCCGGTGGGGAACCTTTTTGGCAAGCAACTGCACTAGCGTCTTTGGCTCGTAAGCTCAAAGCTGCGGGTTTAAATATAATGTCTTTTACTGGATTCACCCTCAAGCAATTACAGTCTGCATCAGCACCACCAGATTCCGCCGCATTATTAGCAGAATTAGATATCTTGATTGATGGTCCTTTTGTGGACTCTCTAGCAATTAATTCTCCCACGTCTTTGGTTTCTTCTAGCAATCAAGGCGTTAATGTTTTTAACCCAGATTTAGCAGACCAGATGACTTGGGCAAGTGACCAGATAGAAATCCATATTCTTAAAGATGGTAGCAGAATTGTGACTGGTTATCAAGGGGGTTTGAGTAAATAATTACTAATTCGTAATTCGTAATTCGTAATTAGTAATTCGTAATTAAGAATGTACAAGCCGTACTCAAATATACGATACAGAGCAACCACTGATTGCAATTACGAATTACGAATTATCAATGACGAATTACAAGCTAGCCACTAATTTGAGATTCTACTACACCGATGGGACAAGCAACCTTTGTTCCTCCTAACCCACAATAGCCATTGGGGTTTTTGGCTAAATACTGCTGATGATAAGCTTCTGCGTAGTAAAATTCAGGTGCATCTAAAATTTCTGTGGTAATCTTCCCATAACCTGCTTTGTTGAGTGCTTCCTGATAAGCGTCCCGCGATGCTTCTGCTAGTTGCTTCTGCTGTGGGGAATAAACATAAATTCCCGAACGGTATTGAGTACCAGCATCATTACCTTGGCGCATTCCTTGGGTGGGGTTATGGCTTTCCCAAAAAACTTTTAGTAGTTGAGAGAAACTAACCACGTTAGGATCAAAGACAACCAAGACTACCTCATTGTGACCAGTCATGCCGCTACATACTTCATCATAACTGGGGTTTGGGGTGCTACCAGCAGCATAACCCACCGCAGTTGTGTAAACTCCTGGAAGTTGCCAAAATTTGCGTTCTGCACCCCAAAAGCAGCCTAAACCAAATATTGCTTTCTCCAATCCTTCAGGAAAAGGCGCTGTTAAAGTATTCTTATTGACATAGTGTTCATTGGGTACTGGCATTGATTTTGCTCTTCCTGGTAAAGCTTCTTCAGGAGTGGGGATAGCCAGCTTTTTACCAAATCCAAATAGTCCCATAATTTTTAACTCTGATTTCTCATAAACTTCTTTACCTTACTTAATATTGTAAAGAATCTTGTACAGCTTGGGGAGTTTTGGAAATAACTCATTGTTCATCCCCAACCGATAATTAAAAGTAATTTTACACAAACGATTGTACCAAAGGCAACAGCCGACCTATTTGTTCTTGACCATTTACGGCTAAGTCGCTGTGACATAAATAAACTTTTTCACCGACACGAGACAGTAAATCTGCTAGGATTTTTCGCAATCTTGCTTCTTCTAGTAGATTTTCATCTTCTGCTGTCCAACGTTCGCCTAACCTGTCTCGCAAGAACAACGGCGCTGCAAATAGCGTCGCTGCGCCACCTTTTGTCCACAGAGGAGAACCAGCATCTAACCAAAAATGCCAACGGTGAAATCTTCTACTAGAACGATATTGGAAAATAGTTGCTAAGGTGACAGCTTTTCTGGCTGCGCCGATGGGACGCAAGGGGTAAGGGTTGGCGGTAATAGTACCACGTCGGAGTAAGTGTATAAATTCGGCAATGGTTGTGTGGAGTTCTCCCCCTGCTGTTCTGGGGGTTATTTGTCTTAAACGGGTGTCAATTTCCCAATAATGTTGGGCTGTTTCCAGTAATTCCCGCAATGCTGCCATTTCTTCGTAGGGAGGATGATGATCTTTACAGATAAAGTCCTGCATTGCTAGATATAACAGAGAAGTTGGACTGGGAATCAAATCCTTTGCTTGTTGTTTTTCTAACCACTGCAAAATTTCACCATAAGCTGTGGTAGCTGCATAGCCAATTCTATCCCAGCGCTCGAATGCTGACACTGGGAGCAAGTGGGGATGATCGGGATGAGGTTTAAAACAGTAATCTGTAATTAATCCGGCGCGTACTGGGTCGATGCGAGTGGGGAGTGGGGTGTGGGGAATAGGGAGTGGGGAGTGGGGTGTGGGGAGTGGGGTGTGGTCGGTGGAGATTTCTGGTTTTCTACTAAAGATAACTAACATCTCGGCTACGGCTTCTCGATCTACAAGGCGACCTAAACCGGGATAAACTAGAGCCAGCATGGTGAGTAAGGCTCGAATCACAGGTGAACTAATTAAGGGACGTTGCTCGTTGAGTGATTCGACGGGGATGTTTTGTTTACTCAGGATTTCTACTAAAGTATAACGGGCGATCGCATCTAAACCCGGTGCAATAATTGCCACATCTTCTGCTTGTACTTGTCCCGAATTGATCGCTTTCGCAATTTCCTCGGCTGTGTCCCGTAATAATTGGGCGCGGGAGGTCGTTTGAATTAACTGCACTGAGTCTGGTAAACTAGACAGCATCATTGATTCTGTGACTAACTCCACCATTGGGGTCAAAAGTTGCTCTGCTAGACTGGGTAAGGGTGATGTGGTTAATGTCTCAATTTGACAACGTTCGGCTAAACCTGCCAAATATTGGGGATCTGCTCCCAAACCTAGACGCACTGCACCATCAGGGTTATAGCTAAAAGCCCCCACTGCACCTTGATTCAATAAAAAATCAAATAGTTGACGCGCTACCCCAGGATAATCATCGACATCATCTGCGAGTACAGCTTGATAGCGTTGAGTTAAGTGTTGTTGATAATGGCGATCGCTTAATAACTTCTGACTATAAAGTTCAGTAATTATCCCATAGCTAAGTAATCCCCTTTCTAAACACCAGTCGCGCCAATCTAATAATAAAGATACCAAAAACTCCGGCTCTAAATCTATGGCATTTTCTGGTAAACCTGTGTGCAAAATCTGGGCAATATCTTCACAAGGTGTACCACTGTAAGCAGCCAATTGGAATAAATCCAGAATCCGACGTACCAAACGGGACTCATTGACTCCCGCAGATTGCAAAGTGGCTGTATTTAACTGAGAATGCCAAAGTTTCGTGGCTAATTCCTGTTCAGTTTCAGGGCGTAATCTTACCGGAAACTGTGCTTTGAGTTTTAACGACTGAATTAATAAAGGCCAAAATAAAATAACTTCATCTTGAAAAAAACCGAGCATCGTCTTAGCACGAACTGGATATTTTCCTTGAGTTGCTGTCACAATTTTATCAGCCAATTCTCGGCGATTTTCACTATTAGCAGCTAAAACCAAAACTCTCGGCGCTGTTTTTTGGAGATGTGAATCTGGCGCTATCGCCCCGCCTTTGAGAGCGTCTGAGTTTTTAGTATAAAATGATGCCCGAACATGATTTTCACTTTGCAACCAATCACTAAAAATATCTACCAAACGAGCCGTTTTACCACTGCGGCTAGCGCCAACAATCCAAGTAGAATGAGAAATCACAAATCCTCCCCTTGTAGATTTGCTAGTATACTTTGTGCGTTAACTTAATGATCAGAAGCACTAATAAATGCTAAATAATTGCTGACGATGAGAATACCGATTTTTAGCCAAAAAATTTACCCTTTTTTACTGTCTGCTTACCGATGGTACTTACTCACCCCAGAGCGTTCATTAGAGGAAGCTTATAAGGCAGCATTACACATTCAAGCCATAGAAGATGACCATTTTCATGGTAATAAAATAGACTTAAACTCAGCCATCTACAGCAACAGTGTAATGGATTACTTTGAGTCAGATTTAAAGCAACATTTAAAAACTGCCCGGATGCGACTAACAGAGTTTCGAGCCAGTCGTTTGTTTTCCAATGAATCTCATCAAAGAGCCGCGCACAAAACAGGTATAGAGTATCCTAGTCCTACCTTAATTTTAGAGAAATTAGAATTTATTGATCAAGTTATCTCAAAATATCATAACTTGGATAACGAGATCAATTCCCCGGCTTTAGTCAATAAACCTCAAATTGTTAAAGTTGATGTACCTACCTCTGAAACATCACCACAAAAATTACCAATTCAAAATCAAGAACCGCAGAAAAAACAGCGCGGTAAAGCTGATACAATGGGGATACTGCCCCGGTCGATTTTAAGTACCATCGGCCGTCTGCAAGTTGAATTAGACCCCAATGCTGAAGAAGATGTTGTTAAAAACTTCCGTCTAACTCAAAGAAGAACCATAATATCTATTAGATTTATTTTACTATTAATTATAGTACCTCTGTTAACTCATCAAATATCAAAGGTATTAATAGTAGGACCGATAATCAACCATTTTAGAGGTTCCGAAACAGCCGAAATCTTTCTCAATTTAGAAATGGAGGAAGAAGCATTAATAGAACTGCAAAGATTTGAAGAAAAAATCAAATTTAAAAATCTAATTAGTAGCGCCCCGCGACTATCTGCGGAAGAGATAGAAGTTGAGATGGAAGATAAAGCCCGTGAAATTGCGGAACAATTTCGTCGCGAAAGTGCCAACGCTATTAAAAATGTTTTTTCTGATATTTTCTCGGTAGGTGCTTTTATTTATCTGTTGGTAATCAGCAAGCCTTCGATTATGGTGCTAAAAGATTTCTTTGATCATATTGTCTATGGTCTGAGTGATAGTGCTAAGGCATTTATCATTATTTTATTTACTGATGTATTTGTCGGCTTTCACTCTCCGCACGGTTGGGAAGTAATTTTAGAAGGTGTATCACGTCATTGGGGTTTACCAGCTAATCGAGATTTTATCTTCTTATTTATTGCTACGTTTCCCGTGATTTTAGATACTATCTTTAAATATTGGATTTTCCGTTATTTAAACCGCATCTCGCCTTCCGCAGTTGCTACATATCGGAATATGAATGAATGACAAAAATCACATGGGCAAATGTACTAATTGTCCTCCACGCCCAACTGGTGGTGTCATGATATCGGATAATGCTTGAGGAATGGTTTCTTTAGATTCTGGGGGGTATTCTGTATAGTTAAAGTTTGCCCATTGTTGATCTAGAGCTGAAGGGGGGACAAAATCAGCTATAAGACAGACTCCATAAGACTCATAGCTCTTAGACCTTGTTGATAATACTTACGTTTATTGCGATTTAATTTTATTAACTCCGTGACTAAATCCATACAAATATCCTTGAAATTGACCCAAGTTTGACCATATAAGCCGATATAAAAACTACTACGTCTCCGTTCCGTTCGACCATGTTCTTTGATCCGAGCAATATATTTTTGTATTCCTTTACGTTTGATTTGTTGACCCTGAATTGTTGCAGAGGAGTAAGCAATCGCTATCAATAAAACTAGAGAAATAAAGCGTTGACCAGTTACATTAGTATCCTCTAAATTATAGCCTCCCTTCCTTAAAATATCTAAACATTTCTACCCTTCGGTAACGCCAAGGACGAACAATATCAAATCTTTGTTTATAGGCAGAAATAGCCAATTCTAACGCATCAAAATTCGTTAAGATAAACCATCCTTCTTTCGGTGCTACTCCGTTGATTTTACGTTTCCATTTACAAGCAACGTTAAAACTCATGAAACCGCGAGTCTTTGTTACCTTCACACCTTTAATAAAAAATGATATCCCTGGTGCTAATCCCAGACTATTTAATTCCTGAAAAATACCTTTCTCAAACTCTACAAATTCGTTATTTTTTAATCGCAAGCAAAAGTATATACCCAAGGATTGAAGGTACTTAGCGAGTTTTACCGAACAAAATTCTCTATCACCTAATACACATATTTTATAATTCGGAAAAAGTGGCATGACTTGAGACAATAGATTTTGTTGCTCATCTATGTTACTACTACCTAATTTGGGCAATAATTTAAAATAGATTGGAAATGCTCTTTTACCCACATTCCGCACCTTCAACTGTCACAAGCGGTAATTACTGAAATAAAAATGTAAGCAAAGAATAAAATCAGACATTTATAGGGAGAAAAGATTTTGAGCAGTCATTAATCTGACAAAATGGCATCAGAATGTATTGTCAATAAGGAGCAATAAGAACGAGAACTAAATTTATGTGATTTGATAGATAAATGTCTATGCTAAATCTCTAAATTCGCAATTTTACTAATATATACAAGCGACAAACCTAGATTTTAAACATATTAATTGAGAACTAATTGTTAAATTAATTAGCCCGTTAATCAAAAATAAAATAACTAATTAAATACGCAATTACGAGAATAGTTAGGTAACGAATTTATAGTAATGAAGACAATCTGATGGTAAAAGCCTCAGAATAAAATCTCTATCTTTATTCTGATTAGAGATTTGAATTTGGTCATTAGATGTAACTAAATGAATTGACTGAAAGCATTGAAATATCCAGCGTACAGTAGGTTTTGCAGTTGGTTTACCTAACTGATTTCTAATTGTTGATTGATTTTCTCGTAAAGCGGCTCGTATTTGTCTTTGTGCCAGGGTATATACCAGCAAGCATAAACCCATAATCATTGCTAGAGATTCAATTCTCTCAGGGCTTTTGAGAAAGATACTATCTGCAAAAAATAATGGGTCTTTGAGAAAACCAAATCCCCGTTCACATGATTGTTGTGCTTTATATTCCTTTAACATTGAGTCATTGCTGAGTACACTAGACTCTAAAATATTTGTGGCAATTACAAATCTACCTGCACTCTGTACTTCCTTGTTAATTTGATTTTCATTCCTGGATACTGTCCCGAATATTTGGTAGAATTTCTCTGGTTGGTTGTCTTTTTTCTTTGATGTGATTTCACTGACGTTACTCTGCTCAATTTGGTGATATTTAAATTGTTTCGATATTTTTAATAATGCCTTGATAGCATCAGCCTCACAAGCAAATTTATCTTGTGATAACTTTTTCAATTCCTTAACAGCTTTTTCTTCAGCCTTGATAATTTTTTGTGAAAGCTTACGCAGGTCTGATTCTTTTCTCACTTGGCTCTGTACGACCAACCATCTTTGCTCTATGTCCCCGTAAGTTATTTGATTTTCTTTAAATGAATATCCTGATAATTCACTTTCGACAAATTCCGAATCGGCTAAATTCGATCCCGCCGCATTTAAGGCAATTACCAAAAATATTGTATCTAGTCCTTTAATAAAGAGT
>NZ_CP007203.1:3182312-3204894 GCF_000340565.2 Nodularia spumigena CCY9414 | reverse complement strand
CGCCTGGCCCTTCTTCGGCTGGCTGGAAGATGATTTTAACTGTACCGCTAAAGTTGTGCCGATGCTGCTGAAGATAGTATGCTGTACCAAGTGCGATCGCAGTATGTCCATCATGTCCACAAGCGTGCATCACTCCATCATGCTGCGATTTATAGGGAACCTCATTCAGTTCTTGAATTGGTAAAGCATCCATATCAGCCCGAATCGCCAACACTTTATCAGAACCGGGTTTGTTTCCCTTAATAATAGCCACAATACCAGTTTGAGCTATCCCTGTTTCATGCTCAATTCCCCATTCTTGCAACTTGCTCGAAACCAACTCAGCCGTGAGTTTTTCTTTAAACCCCAACTCTGGTTTTTGATGCAGTCGCCGCCGCCACTCTACCAATTGCGGTTGCAATGAGCGAATTTCCAGACGAACGCGAGATAAATCAACAGAAGAGTTGGGAAAAGTGGAAACCATGATCAAAACAAGCTCGTTTGAGTAAAGCTAACTGAGATTATTTTCCAAGTTTAATCTTTCTCAAAGAGTTCAGCGTGAATATTTCATCTGTGTTTTTTGGGGAATGCGGATTTAATTCAATACACTAACCTGCTATATAAAACCTAGACAAAACTAGACTTTACTTTCTACTTCAACGGGAGCATGGGAGCAGTTATCCCTCAGTAGACTTTCACGCCTTAGCCAGACGCGATTGTGTTCCAATTAAGTTTCTGAAAAAGACTACCACCATCATTGCTTGGTTTTCGCGTCGGCAATAGTCTCAATTCAATACTTGATATCACCGTATTATATATCAAGTAGTTGATTTTTTCCTAAAATATATATTGATTTTTGTCAATATAAGTATAGTTTTGTCTATGAAATTGTCAACTTAGGACTTGCTCACCCCCAACCCCTCTCCTTGCTTTCGCGTAGCGTCTCCCTTTGGGAGAAGGAGAGGGGAGACTTTGCGAGTCAAAGGCTACATCAGCTTAATCTTTCCCAATCGAGATGGGATGCTACTTGAGCGAGTTTATCCAAATCTTCTAAATTATCTAAATAAGGCAAACAACCTAAAACTGGCGTATGAGTTAGGGATTGAATCAAGTCTGATGGTGTCAAGTCGGCGATTTCCGCATCTGTACGGGGTTGTACGCAATTAAGCACAATACCTTTAAGATTTACCTTTGATTGCCTAGCTAATGCTACATTGGCTACAGCTTGCGCGATCGCACCTAATCTGACTGGGACTACTAATACCGTAGGTAAACGCCAATCTCCCGCCAAATCAGCCACTGTCAACTCATTCGTAATCGGTGAACCTAAACCACCCAAAGCTTCTACCAGAACGAAATCACGCTGCGATCGCAATCGAGAAAAAGCTTGCCACACCACACCTAAATCTAAACTCCGATTTTCCTTCGCGGCGGCGATGGGAGGGGCGAGGGGTGCTGTAAAAGACAAAGGTGTAATTTCCTCAGCCGATTGCTGTAAAGAAAATAACTTTTGATATAATTCGCGATCGCCTATCCCCGATTGAATCGGTTTCATAATTCCCCAGCTACGCTGCGGATAATACTTTTGCCAATAGGCTGCCAACGCTGTAGTTAAAACAGTTTTGCCAGCCTCCGTATCAGTACCAGTAATCAGTAATGTGTTCAACAATCTCTTCGGTGATTACTTTCTAAATATGCACACTGCGATCAATTGTAATACATCGTAGTTAGGAATTCGTAATTCGTAATTAAGAACTTCAGAAGCCTGCTTTATAATTGTGGCGTGCTATCAGTAGGGGTGTTATTTTCCCCGCCAAAGTTTGGTCTAAGTATAGGCGGTGGTGTTGGAGTGAGAAATGGCGTTTCTTCTGTAGGTGTTTCTGTGGGTGTCGGGGTGGGAACAGGAATTGGCGCTGGCGTTTCTGTCGGTGTCGGAGTTGGCGTGGGTGTTTCTGTCGGTGTTGGTATAACCGGGTTTTCTAATCTCACATTGAGACTGTAATCACTTGCGGCAATTTCTGGCTGTGGAATTAACTGAATAATATATCTACCAGTATTCGGCAATATTCCCTCATAACTTGTAACTTCCTGAGCATTAGTCTCAACTGGTTCTTGATTTCCATTTAAGACTGTGAGCAAAATGCCACTTCCTTGGTCAATAAATGCCGTTAACTTGGCTCCTTCTTTCCCAAAAAATGTGTACTGAATGATTTGATTTTCCTGAATCGTGTCTTCAACTGTGGTGATATCAGATGCATTCAAAATCAGACGCTTACTAAATATCACAGGTTCAACACTGGTGGGTGTGGGTTCTGGCGTTGCTTCTGGTAGTTCTGGTGTTGGTGTTTCCTCGCCATTTACCACTGGGGACGGGAAAGTTTGTGGTGGTATTGCATTTGGTGGTTCAGTGGGCTGATTGCGGATAGAACTGACCAATGCCCAAGAACCAACACCCGCTAAAATGACTATTGCACTACCAATCGCCCCAAGTGCTAATGGACTATCTAAGATTGAACTAGAGCGACTGGGTGGAATTACTGGCTCATGTTGGCGAGGCATAACCGGGGGTGGTACTGAGTCGGGACGACCACCGACAGCGATTGTTTGGACTTGGGATAGTTCTGGAGTCGGAATACTGGGTTTTTGCAGAATTTGTAATGCTTGAATCACATCCGCCGCACTATAGAAGCGATCGCCTGGTAGATGACTTAACATCTTATTGATAACTTGGGCAAATTGTGCATTCACCTGTACCAACTCTTGCCAATTCCAAGTTAGTTGGGTGGTATCAAATAAATCAGTTGGTTCTTTACCAGTCAACAAAACTATCCCTGTAACCGCCAGTGCATACAAATCAGTATGAGGGTAAGCTTCGCCTGTGTGCATTTGTTCAATGGGAGCAAAGCCTAATTTCCCCACGCTGGTGATTGGGGTTGTACTATTGGGAAACTGTAAACGCGTTGCTAATTCCTTCACCAGTCCAAAGTCAATTAACACTGGCTTGGTATCGCCATCGCGCAAAATAATATTTTCCGGTGAGATATCCCGGTGAATAATCCCTCGACTATGAATATGCTCTAAAACTGGCAGCAACGAGCAAATCAACTGCAATACTTCAGCCTCAGTAAAAGTTTGACCAGCAGCTAGGCGTTCACTCAGCAGAGTCCGATAACTTTTACCAGCAACGTAGTCCTCAACTAAAAATAAACGTTGGTCTTCCTCAAATTTTTCCCGAAATTTAGGCACTTGTGAATGTTCGATCTGATATAAAATTGCAGCTTCTCGCTGGAAAAGTTCTTGTGCTTTCTCCCAAGCATCAGCCTGGGTGGCTGAAATCAATTCTTTAAGCGCGCACAATTCGTCAAAGCGGCGCTGGTCTTCTGCTAAATAGGTTCTACCAAATTCCCCTTGTCCGAGAGTGTCGATGATCCGATAACGGTTTTGTAGGATAGAACCAACTGTAATGGGTGCTTGCATGATTAATTAATGTAATAGCAGCTAGAGAAGAACGAACTTACAAAGATAAATTCCAGCAGGGAGGTAATAAATTCCGTGTTAGTACGTGCTAAGTAAGTCTTTTAAGACTTATTTAACTCTATTTTTCCACTTTTTTATCAGTAAGTATGTGTGAAAAATGGCAAAAATCTACTCTGAGTCCAATTAACTAACTACCTGCGGGAGATTAATCTCAGCGTTTTTTGTGGGTTCATGAGTAAAGAGTCCATACGTGAAAACCACCATGTAGAGATAGCATCAGCCTTCAAGCATCACAACTCACACCAGCTAAATTCGCCACACCTAAGAATTTTTTGGGTGATTTAGTATCAAAAATCTAGTCTGCTAGTTTATAATTTTGCAGCTAGTATCATAGTGTATTCAGCAAATATTCAATTTTCCTTGAGGAATTTATGCGCCAGTGTTGCTACTGTCTCTGTTCCAACAATGGTTTGTTCACCAAAAGGACTACAACATGAGCCAAAAATAATTATATTGAGAAATGTTTAAAGTTTGGATGAAAGCTTTAAGAAAACTCACAGATGTTTTTTTAGGCCATTTCAGTTAAATCTACTAAATATCTAATGATAATATTGCCATGAATGCACATCGAGGTTCTGCTGTGCTGAGTTCTGCAAGTTTAAAGGTGCAACCAGCTGCCACAGGACTGACTGAAAATCATCGCCTGCGGCTATTTTCTGGCTCTGCCAATGTACCACTGTCTCAAGAAGTCGCTCGTTACCTGGGTATGGACTTGGGGCCAATGATTCGCAAAAGGTTCGCGGATGGAGAACTATACGTTCAAATTCAAGAATCAATTCGCGGTTGTGATGTTTATCTCATCCAGCCAACTTGTCAACCGGTTAACGACAACTTAATGGAATTGCTGATTATGGTTGATGCTTGTCGTCGCGCCTCTGCACGACAGATAACCGCAGTAATTCCCTATTATGGCTATGCTCGCGCTGACCGCAAAACGGCAGGACGAGAGTCAATTACGGCCAAATTGGTGGCTAACCTAATTGCTAAAGCTGGGGCTAGTCGGGTTTTGGCTATGGATTTGCACTCGGCGCAAATTCAAGGCTATTTTGACATACCTTTTGATCATGTTTACGGTTCGCCTGTAATTTTCGATTATCTGGCTAGTAAGCAACTGTCTGACATTGTGGTAGTTTCTCCCGATGTCGGCGGTGTCGCACGCGCCAGAGCGTTTGCTAAAAAGCTGAATGATGCGCCATTGGCCATTATCGATAAACGTCGTCAGGCTCATAATGTGGCTGAAGTGATGAATGTCATCGGTGATGTCAAGGGTAAAACAGCCATTTTGGTGGATGACATGATTGATACTGGCGGCACAATTAGCGAAGGCGCACGGTTGTTGCGTCAAGAAGGTGCAAGTCAAGTATATGCCTGTGCCACTCATGCTGTGTTTTCGCCACCTGCAAAGGAACGTTTGTCAAGTGGTTTGTTTGAGGAAGTGATTGTCACCAATACGATACCTATACCAGAATGCGATCGCTTTCCGGAATTAGTGGTGCTTTCGGTGGCTAATCTTTTAGGTGAAACCATCTGGCGTATTCACGAAGATACTTCAGTAAGTAGTATGTTCCGTTAACAAAGACAATACTGTTTTTGTAGTTACAATTTGGTATCAAAAAATATGAAGTTTGAAGTATGGATTTTTCCGCCTTCAGCCTTCATTTTTTATTATTCGCTGGTGTTGAGGTCTATTTTTAAACGTAGACGCGCTAGCGGCTTGCCGCAGGCTACCACAGAGGCGCAGAGGACACGGAGAAAGAGAGTAAGATTATAGCGGATGTCCGTACTAAAATGAAGGTGTGAATTTGAGGCTGCATTACGGCTGATTATTTATTTGCCAAAATTAGTTTAGGAGTACTTGCTGATGGCACTTTCGACTCAGGTAAATTCCCAGCTTTCTCTCACAGAATTTCTGCAATTACCAGAAACTAAACCAGCTAGTGAATATATCAACGGCAGCATCTATCAAAAACTAATGCCCCAGGGAAAACATAGCAGAATTCAAACTTGTTTATCAACTAGTATTAATCAGGTGGGTGAACCCCAGCAAAAAGCGTTAGCGTTAACCGAGTTACGCTGCACCTTTGGGGGACGTTCTTTAGTTCCAGATATTGGTGTGTTTGAGTGGTCACGCATCCCCACTGATGCAGATGGAGAAATTGCCAATAGGTTTGAAAGTTATCCAGATTGGACAATTGAAATTTTATCCCCTGACCAATCTCCTAATCATGTAATTAATAAAATTATTTTCTGTATTAACCAGGGGACTAAATTAGGTTGGTTTATTGACCCTAATGATAAATCGGTGATGGTATTTCAACCGCATCAATTACCTGAAGTTAAATACAATAATGATATATTACCTGTTCTCGATGTGTTGACAGATTGGCAGTTACAAGCAAGTGATATATTTAGTTGGTTGAAGGTGAGATAATCAAGCTTATATTTAATGGTTCAGAGGAATCAAAGAATAAAAGGATTAAAGATTACACTGTGTCAGTTTTGAGGCTAAAGCATATACTCGACTCAAATCACCATACCAATAATCACCAAACCACCCTGGCTTCCATACAAAGCCTAAAAATTCTAGATATGATGGTAAATGTCCTTTTGAAGCATCAAGACTGAAGGTAAATTGAGAGTATTTAATCCATGAGTTATTCACACGCCAACCAACACTATTACCAAATTCATCTATATTTCCTTTCACACGCTTCCAAATAAGATTTTGGACACTAAAGCCAAAAAGTCCATTGCTGTAATGTATCCAAAGTTGATCAATTATACGTAAATCTTCACAGGGAATTCTTTTTATTGATTCCGAGTCAAGCCAGCGTCCGTTTCTGGGACAAGCTATAGAAACCAAGAGATTGCTAGTTTCTATATCTGCACCTATCCAGTTACCATTTGCCAGTAATTTATGCAGCTTATAATAATCAAAGTTTAGCGGTGGAATTGTGGGATTAAAATCTAACAATTTCAACCATTCCTGTACTGACTGAGGGCGATTTTCTGGTTTTAACGCCATCCCCTGGAGAATTGCTTGATTTAGGCGATCGCTAATACTAGAATTAATCTGTTTTGGTGCTGTTAATTGCGTACCAATCGCCCGAATGGGAGACATTGTAGGAACTTCTCCCGTTAACATATAATATAGCGTTGCAGCTAAAGCATAAACATCAGTGTAAGCACCTCGTCTTGCTCGCTTATCATATTGCTCAATTGGTGCAAAACCATCAGATAAAAGTTGTGTATGCGTCTGTGTTAAATTGGGGCTAAAATCCCGCGCAATGCCAAAATCAATTAACACTGCTTCTGATTTACCAGAACGCAACATAATATTTTGTGGTTTGATATCCCGATGCAGTAAGCCCTGATTATGAACTACTATTAGTGCTTCGCCAATTTGCTGAATATAGCGTAATGCTTCCGCTTCCGACAAAACACCTTGATTCTCCACCCGACTGGCTAAATCTTCCCCATCAATATATTCCATCACCATGCACCACAGCACATCCTCATGAATCACTTCATATATACGCACAATATGAGGATGACTGCATCTAGCTAATTTGATGGCTTCATTTAAAAAATCTTGCTGAAACTTGGCAAAATCAGGACGGCGTTGCACTTGCTCATTCAAGGTTTTAATTACAACTAATCGCCCATTATTATCTTTAGCACGATAAGTGATTCCAAATCCACCTTCGCCTAATTCTTGCTCAATTAGGTATTTACCGCCCTGCAATTGCTGTCCTGATACCCAAGCCATGATTTGCCAGTCTACAAATTTGGTGTTAATTGTGACACGTTTATAGAAAAAATTCTCAAAAAAATTATTTATTCTTGAAGAGCCGAAAGAAAACCCCCCGGAATTGTGTAGATTACGCTAGAATTATTAAAGGTTCTTTACAGAATTTGCTAAACATAAACAATTCTGTTAGAGCAACTGAGCATTGAAAATTGAATCTGAAAACCCCCTCTTGAGTTCACTAAAAGCTCCTATGACGCTCCCAATTCGCAACGTCGCCATTATCGCCCACGTTGACCACGGCAAAACTACCCTGGTTGATGCGCTCCTCAAACAATCTGGTATTTTCCGAGAAGGTGAAGACGTTCCGGATTGTGTCATGGATTCCAACACCCTAGAACGGGAGCGGGGTATTACAATTCTTTCTAAAAATACAGCCGTTCGTTACAAAGAAACCTTAATCAATATTGTTGATACCCCAGGACACGCCGACTTTGGCGGCGAAGTGGAACGGGTACTAGGCATGGTAGATGGTTGTCTGTTAATTGTAGATGCTAACGAAGGCCCTATGCCTCAGACGCGCTTTGTATTGAAGAAAGCGTTGGAAAAAGGATTGCGCCCCATCGTTGTCATTAACAAAATTGACCGCGCCCAAGCTGACCCCCACGTTGCTGTGGATAAGGTTTTGGATCTGTTCCTGGAATTAGGCGCAGATGAAGACCAGTGTGATTTTACCTATCTGTTTGCTTCCGGGATGGGCGGTTTCGCTAAGGAAAGCATGGAAGCAGAAGCGGTAGATATGCAGCCCCTGTTTAATGCGATTCTGCAACACGTTCCACCTCCTGTCGGCGACATCAACAAGCCTTTGCAATTGCAAGTTACTACCCTAGATTATTCTGAATATCTGGGACGGATTGTAATTGGTAGAATCCACAATGGTACTATCCGGGCTGGACAACAAGCGGCTTTGGTAACAGAAAATGGTACAATTGTCAAGTCCAAAATTACCAAATTGATGGGATTTGAAGGACTCAAGCGGGTGGAAATGGAAGAAGCCACCGCCGGGTATATTGTGGCTGTGTCTGGTTTCGCTGATGCTTATATTGGGGAAACGATTACTGACCCCAACGAACCTCAAGCCTTACCACTAATTAAGGTGGATGAACCCACTTTACAAATGACCTTCTGGGTAAATGATTCACCTTTTGCTGGTCAGGAAGGTAAACTGGTGACATCTAGACAAGTACGCGATCGCTTGTTCCGTGAATTAGAAACTAACGTCGCCCTCCGAGTCGAAGAAACTGATTCTCCCGATAAATTCCAAGTTTGCGGTCGGGGTGAATTACACTTGGGTATCTTAATTGAAACCATGCGCCGTGAAGGTTTCGAGTTCCAAGTATCTCAACCACAGGTAATTTTCCGAGAAATCAACGGTCAACCTTGCGAACCTTTTGAACTCCTGGCGTTGGATGTACCTGAAGATGCTGTTGGTAGCTGTATTGAACGCCTGGGACAACGCAAAGGCGAAATGCAAGATATGCAGGTACTTGGAAACGGACGCACTCTACTAGAGTTTATTATTCCCGCCCGTGGTTTGATTGGTTTCCGGGGTGAATTCATGCGGATGACTCGTGGTGAAGGAATCATGAACCACAGTTTCCATGATTATCGTCCCCTGTCTGGTGAAATTGAAGCCCGGAACAAAGGCGTTCTCATTGCTTTTGAAGAAGGTGTTTCGACTTTCTACGCGATGAAAAACTCGGAAGATAGAGGCGCATTCTTTATCACTCCAGGTACTAAAGTGTATAAAGGCATGATTATCGGTGAACATAATCGTCCTCAAGATTTGGAATTGAATGTTTGTAAGACGAAGCAGTTAACCAATCACCGTGCTTCTGGTGGTGAGGAATTGGTACAATTGCAAACACCAATAGATATGAGTCTAGAAAGGGCTTTGGAATACATCGGTCCTGATGAATTGGTGGAAGTTACACCTGATTCGATTCGTTTGCGGAAAGTAACGAAGAAGTTCGCTAAACGGTAAGAACCTCACCCCCAACCCCTCTCCTTACTAAGGAGAGGGGAGTTTTTTAATAAATTATCTGTGTTCATCAGTGTTTATCTGTGTTCATCTGTGGACAAAATTTTCCTAAATAGAAGAACCTCACAAAGGGAGACGCTATGCGAAAGCAAGGAGAAGGGAGTTTTTTTTGCTAAACTTTGGCTATGGCGGGATTTGGTAAACTGACCTTTAAGCGATGTAACATTGCCGATCGCGCTTGTAAAGCTAGACTATCATCTAAGGGTGATAATGATATATGTTCCTGATATTTTAGCCGCAACGCCGTTTGAATCAACCAGTCAGCGACGAAAGGATTTTTTGGTAATAGCGGACCGTGGGAATAAGTGGCGATCGCATTCTGATAAAATGCTCCCTCAGTACCATCTTCACCATTATTACCCAAGCCATACACCACACGCCCCAAAGCTTCCACCTTCCCTAACTTAGTGCGTCCCCCGTGATTTTCAAAACCGACTAAATAAGGTTTACTCCCCGTCATGTCTTCTAATTCCTGCGCCAGACGAGAAGCTGTAACTTCAATAACTAAGTTACCAATACAGCGCTGAGTATTTTCACCAGGATGAACAGAGACTAAATCGAGGATACCTAAACCTTCAATGCGTTGTCCCAAAGCAGGTTCATAATATTTACCCAGCAGTTGGGGAGAACCACAGGTAAAAACTCCTGGTGTGCCATTTTCGATTTTATCCCGCATAGCATCAGCTTTCGCCCCTTGCAAATCACGCATGACGATTTCCTGCTGACGGTCTTGTGCGCCACCACCAACTATAATATCTACAGCTTGAATATCCGCATCTGTGGAATTTTGATCCAGTGCTACCACCTGGACATTATACCCCCTCCACTGGGCGCGACGTTGGATAGTAATCACATTACCGCGATCGCCATAGGTACTCATCAGCGTAGGATACAACCAGCCAATTATTAATTCTAAATTTTCCGAACTCATAAAACCTCACACATAACTAATAATTTTTATCAACATATACTGTAATTATCCGGTGTATATCGAGAAAAGGAAGAGGAATTTTACTTGTTTTCGTTATACATCCGATCATTGGCTAAAGTATTATACTGTGCAAGCATCTGGAAGTGTGAAATCAGCATATCTCATTTGTGATAATTTCGTATTTTATGTAACAGTTTTTTTGGTTACATTGTCACGAGAGTTACAAAGTATTGATTATGCATTGTATTTACACAATTTAAATCGTCATAAAACTTACTTCAAAAATATTTATCAAATTTTAATTATAAATTATTAAAAGTCGAGTATTGTAATTAAATGCTGATTTTAAGTCTAAATGGAGATTATTTATGCAAGTTATTGAAGCTCCTAATATTGCCGTAATTGCTTCTGAAAATGCGGTTCCTATTGAGCAATTACCTCCTATATGGCAAGATATAGCCGCAGGAGTAGCAAATGTAGGACTTGAGAACCCAAAAATTTATGTGGAAATGGCGCAATTATTCCAATATAAACTGGCGCAGGGTGATGTAGACCTATTTAATGAACGTCCAGAATTAGCTCATTTTAAATCGGCATTTTCTCAGCTATTTGGACAACTAGGTTATGAAACCTTAGAATTTTACGGACATGACTTTTTAATTGATAGCTATCCCAATTTTTCCCAAATTCTTGAAGATGTGAAATCGAAGGGAAGAGAATATACAGATGAGGTAAAAGTCGCCCTCATTGGGATGGAACTTTTTAATGAGTTTGGCTATGAATTACCTGCTAGTTTCTATCATGTACATTTAGCGCCAATTTACCGAGATCATGTATTTGAAGAACGGGCTTTACGCTTTGATAAACGAGATATCGTACACAAGCGTTCTTGGGATGCTGTGTTACACGCAGGAAAAGTTTTTGCTATCCAAATGAAAGTGCAAAGCATCGCTTCTAAATACGGTTTTACCTATCATCATGGTTGTGGTTGTAATTCTCATTTATCCTCTATTGATATATCTGAGGGAGAATTTAACTATGAAATTAGTCCTGAAAAATATCAAAGATGGATAAGAAGTTTTATTTGGACTGCTTGGTATGAATATGCTTTCTTTCCCATAGTTCCGAATACGAGTAATTTGGTATAAGAAACCTCACCCCCAACCCCTCTCCTTACTAAGGAGAGGGGAGAATATGAACCCACGCAGGTGAGTTTTGTCTGTGTAGGTGCGATTTCTAAGGGTTCCAGGACGAGTAATTTAGTATAAGGAACCTCACCCCCAACCCCTCTCCTTATCAAGGAGAGGGGAGAATTTAACACAATATCGTGTTAGAGAATTTTTCTACCTGTGAGAACTTCTCGCACTTCTAACATGGCGGAATAGGTGGGGAGAATGTGGAGGGTTTCATTTTCTGGGGTATGCTTTAAGGCAGTTGCGATCGCCTGACGCAAATCCTCTTCTACAATTAAATTAAGCGTACTCTCACCCGCATTTTCACTATAGCGCAGACGTAACGCTAAATCATAGACGCGATCGCCACTCACAACTAAAGTTCCTCCCCGTTGGACTAACTTTTCTGTATCTACGTCCCAAATCCATGATACATCAGTACCATCAGGCGTGCGATCGTTTAAAACCAAAAGTGTAGTTTTATCGCTGCTTTCAGTCACGACGCGAATGGTTTCATTTGTCCCCACCGGATTTTTTGATAACAAAATCCGCACCCGCTTATTATTAATTACCAAATCTTCAGCCCGACCGAAAGCAGCTTGAAAATTGTTAACCGCATCTCGAATTATCGCTTCCTCAACGCCTAACTCTTTTGCCGCAGTCACAGCCGCTAAAGTATTATATTTGTTATATAAACCCACCAAAATCTGTGACCATTCGCTGCTTTCTAGAGTCGGTTTACTCTTGCTAAAACCACACTGGGGACAAGTAAAATCTCCCAAATGGGACAAATATACACCTTGATAATCGAGAGAATGTCCACAACTAGGACAATAAATCGAATCGACAGCGTGAGGAATAGCTTCCAAATAATGTTCTGGTTCATTCATCCCAAAGAATAACACCTTTTGGGGTAACTGCTGACCAAGATAAGATAAAGTCGGGTCATCAGCATTGGGAATAACCACCGTTTCCAGTGGGAGAGTAGAAATCACCTTCGTCCAGCGCTTACTAATGCTGTCTACTTCCCCATACCTATCCAATTGGTCGCGGAATAAATTTAAACAAAGAATAATCCTCGGCTGGAGAGGTTTTAAAACTCTGGGTACAATATTCTCATCTACTTCCAGAATAGCGTAGTCAACATTCAACGTCCCCAGCAAGGTAGTATTTTCTATCAACGCAGTCATCAAGCCATTTTCCAGATTTGCGCCTGTAGAGTTATGGGCGATACGATAACCTTGGCGTTCTAAAATTGTACATAAAAGCAGCGCTGTGGTAGTTTTGCCATTAGTCCCAGCAATGAGAATTACCCCATTTTTAACTTGCTGACTCAATAATTCCAACAACCGGGGTTCAATACGACGCGCAATTGACCCTGGTAATACACTAGCAGCACCCAGACGCAGCGACTTTACTATAAACGTCACACTTTTAGCCACTGACACCGCGAAACCGAGTCGCAGTCTATCTATAAGTTGAATTTTATTTCCCACATCCGTACCTTAACTTCTGGCGGTTCCTAATTTATAATCTTTAATTGACAAATTTAATCTACTTAGTACAGCACAGGGTAAATAGCACAATTATCTAAAATTAACGAAAAGCCCATAATAACAACTTTTTGACTTTTGACTTTTGACTTTTGACTTCCGCCTTGCGGCTTCCCCACTCCCATACCTCTAAGCGTTATCTTAAAATATAGTGCTTGAGTGTAAATACATATCCAGCCCAGTTTGACAAATTCAGCACAAACTGATGAAAATTAATAGCTTGCAAGGTTCCGTTTGATGAAAAGCATAAAGTTTCTTTTTTTACATAAAACAATTGCGGGCTGGCGGCGAAGACTGTCCCAATGCTTGTTGTTGCTTGCTTGTCTATTGATGATAAATATACAACCTGCACTTGCTGGTATTAATGATGATGTTTATGATGGTAACATTTTCGTGATTTATGCTGGCAATGGTTCGCTGGTTCCGCCCAGACAGAGTTTAGCAAAAGCCTTAGAAGAAAATAAGCCTGTATTCTTAGCGTTTTATGTCGATGACAGCACTGATTGTAAAAAATACGCTATTTCCATTTCACAGGTTCAGGAATTCTACGGACGAGCCGCAGAAATTATCCCCATAGATGTGGATACCATCCCTGTTAAACAAACTTATGAACCCACTGAACCAGGATACTATTATTCTGGGGCTGTGCCTCAAGTTGTAGTCTTTGATAAATCAGGTCAAGTACTTTTAAATAAAACAGGACAAGTACCTTACGAAGAAATAGACGATAAATTTCGAGAAGCGTTTGATTTATTACCCCGCGCCGAATCTTTGCCATTACAGCGACGTTCATTCAACGAATTTAGTAGTGAGTTAGCCGAATAACCTCTTAGGGTAGACCAAATTGGTCTGCCCTGATTTTTAGTTTTCTCTGATACTGCATTCCCCTAAAGGAAAAGCGATAATATGAAAATTAAAGACCAATGACCAATGACTAATGACTAATCATTACTAGAGTGTGTTCTGATGTCAAAGGTTTATACTTCCGAAGAGTTAATTCAAATTTTGGCAGATGAACGCCAAGCCTGTCTCACAGGAAAACGCCTAAAATTAGAGGTGACAGTTTCTGGTAATCCTGTTATTGACCAGTTTATCAAAACTGATGGGCTGCAAAAATTCACCGCCTATCAAGATTTTAAAGCTGCCATTCACGATTATCAACAAGAAAATCAAGTATCAGGTATTGTCTGGAGAGAAATGACAGTCAAGGGTAAAACCTTACATTATCCAGAAGTCGATACCGAATTAATTGCCCTTAGCACAGACTTGGAAATAATTCAAGCCTCCAAAAATACCATATTAGAATTTTGGTATGAAGTCACTGCGGGGATGGATTTGTACTTGAGTTTTAACAACAATAAACAACACCAAAAAATTCTCCAGCCTGATGTGGAAAGAATTGCTCAAACCACCGAATGGGCGAGTTTATGGAAGTGGGAAAATTCTAACTTTCTGGAAATGATTTTGCAACTAGGATGGGGTCAACCAGAAGAAGCCCGTTACAAACGCGGAAGACCGCAATCGGGAAGTGAGCAAATTCACGCTGTAAATCCCGGAAATCATCCCATTGGTTAATTAACTTAATTGTTTTCTAGTTCTTTTCTTGCAAATCTACCAGAAATATGCTATGGTTTACTTCTGGACATGGGTGACTAGCTCAATGGTAGAGCATCAGACTCTTAATCTGCTGGTTCTGAGTTCGAGTCTCAGGTCACCCACTATCAAAATCTTGTGGTTTTCTCTGACTTTTCTTTCACTTAACCTTATTTTATCCTGAAAACTGCTACTTAGGGTAAATAGTCGATTGAGATAAAGTTATTGCATCTCATTGTTATATAACCTGCAACTATTGATTTATTGCTAACCTATCCGAATAATTTATCAAGCTTTAGCACATAGGTTGATCACATAACTACTCACGCCACACTCGCCTGTAATGCCTCTGCTTTAAGTTTCAGGTAGAAATAGTCATACAAGATGATATTGGCTGTTTTAGATGCAGCTAAAGCTAGTGTGGTTTAAATGCTATTCAATAAATTTAAGCGGCTGTTTCAAATTGCTATTGCATGGCAACAATAACATTGCATAGGAGTTCAGAGTAGATGCTAACTAACTCCAGCTTGCAGGAAGATTGCAGCTTCAGACTCAGAAATTACCGCATTTTTACGGAAATTTTCACCTAGTGGGCATAAAACGAAAGGGTTACGGTTGTTCCTGGGAACTTAACCCCAACCCAGTGTAGGTAATTGACTGATAACTTTCATCAGATATTGTGTCAAGGTGAAAGCATCTACACCTAATTCTGTGCGTTCTTGGGCTGCTAAAATACCAGCTTGAGAATGCCACCAAGCCCCAGTTGCTACAATATCTTCTACAGGAATTTCTTTAGTTGCTGCTTGTGCTAATAATCCGCCTATTAACCCTGTCAATACGTCGCCACTACCACCACGGGCTAAAGCTGGTGTACTTTCGGGATTAATCCAAATTGCACCTTGGGCGTTAGCGATCGCAGTTCTCGCCCCTTTTAATAACACTACAGCCCCACTTTGTACAGCCGCTTCCTGGACTGCCTTTACCCTGTCCTGCTTAGGGTCAGCAATATCGGGAAATAAGCGCTGAAATTCCCCTGTGTGGGGTGTGAGAACTGTTAGTGCTTGACGCTTTTTTAATGTAGGTATGGTTCCCATCTGTGCTAAAATATTCAAACCATCAGCATCGAGAACTAAAGAAACTTCGCTAGAAATCACCTCTGGGAAAATGGGGGTAGCATCTAATGTTAAACCAGGACCACAGGCGATCGCATTAAAAGAACTCATATCAGTTTTTTGGGGTAATTGCAAATGTGCGATCGCTCCCGTTTCCGTCTCTGGACAACCTATAATTAAAGCCTCCGGCAAATGCGATACTAAAAGCGGCTTTAAAGATTCTGGCACAGCAATTGAAAGCATACCCACACCACTAGCACGCGCACCCAAAGCCGTTAAAATTGCCCCCCCTGCATAGCGACGGGAACCACAAATCAGCAGTAAATGACCTTCCTTATATTTATGCGTTACTGGTGGACGAGGTAAAGGTAAAGTTAATTTTACTGTTCCTGGGGTAATGCGTTTAATTCTGGGTGTATCCCCTAAAACAGCTTCCACATCAGCCCAAGGAATATCAAAATCAATTAACTCAGCTTTGCCAATATATTCTAAAGCTTGGTCTTGCAAAAAAGCCAACTTCCATAAACCCAAGCAAAACGTGTGAGTCGCCCGAATAGCAGTGCCTAACACTTCACCTGTATCAGTGTGTATACCAGAAGGGATATCAATACTCAAAATCGGCTGTTTCCATTGATTTAGTTGATTAATTGCCAAAGCAATATGATCAGTAATTGGTCTTTCTAAACCAAAACCAAACAAGCCATCAATCAAAAAATCACAATCAGGCAATTGCTCAACATCGTGATAACACGGAATACCTAAACTTTGAGCATATTGTAAATGCTGCGAAGTTAACTCCTTCAACTGAGAAAAAGGAGAATATAGCCAAACTACATACCCGCGAAAGTATAATTCACGAGCGACAACCAAAGCATCACCACCATTATGACCAGGACCGACCAAAATCCCGACACGAGATCCTTCCACTTGCTGAACACGAAGAGCAATTAATCCCGCCACCTTTTCCATTAAAGCCGCCACAGGCATTCTTGCAGCAAAGATGCGCCCTTCAACATCCCGCATTTGCCTAGCGGTGACTACCACTTGTGAAACTTGTGCTTGTCTATCTTGCATCAGTCCTGAGTCCTCAGCTTTGAGTCCAGAAATTTGAGGTTTTCACCCGAAAACTGCTGTAATTCACCTACCGTAGTAAACCCTAGAGTTACCATATCCTATTTCTAGCAGATATTTATTCCATAACTCTGCAACTTTCCGTGTCGGAAAAGGTCCTACAGCGACGTGTGAACCCCGTGGTCGTTTTCTTTCCAGCACAAGAGCATACTGTTGGCTAGTACGCCTAATATTATCTGCAATAAAAGGTAATTCTCTAGAATCGGCAGGAATCACAGCATAATAGCCAGAATCTTGTCTCGAATTGGGGGGAGTTGGCATTGGCTGTTGTCCAGGAGTTACAAAATCAGTTCCTTGACCATCACTAAAGTTCATGATTTGTGCATTATTGATACCGAATGACCGTAATTCTCTCACCCGACTTTCAGCATTAAATAGTTGACTAAAAATTCCTACCTGAATCACAGAACGTCCTTGATACTGACGAATATAAGCTGTAGGTTCAATTCGGCGTACTTGCTGCAAAGTCTGAGTGTTACTACTATTAACCAATACTAAGTAACGCTGAAAATTCTGTGCTTGGAAGGGCTGAATGTTTGGCTGATACCCAAATTCTACTCCTCCCATTGAGTCAAAATTAGGTACTGGCGGTAAACTTCCCCAATCAGTTGATTGTCCAGTACCAAAGCCAACGATTTGTGCATTATTGATACCGGATGAGCGTAATTCTCTGACCCGATTTTCTGCATTAGCTCTTTGACGAAAAGTTCCTGACTGAATCACAGAACGTCCTTGGTACTGACGCATATAAGCTGTAGGTTCAATGCGGCGTATTTGCTGCAAAGTCTGAGTGTTACTACTATTAACCACTACGGAGTAACTCTGAAAATTCTGGCTATATTGATTAACCTCCAGTGGTTGATATATCTGAAAGTTCTGCTGATACTGAAATTCTACTCCTGGCATTGATTCAACATTAGGTACTGGGGGTAAAATTTGAGCCACTGTGTTATTAACCCATATTTGTGCCAAACTACTTTGGGGAATCAGCGCCAAAAAGCTTCCCAATAATAAGGACATAATCCCAAAGGCAGTAAATTTACCCGATATGTGATTGTACATAGTAGTAACAAGAACCCTAGATAATTTCTTTCAGGAAGGAATAAATGCAGTATCGTAGCAGTTATCTTTTTTATAGTGTTAGCGTGAACTACCCACACTGACTTGGAGTACCAAGTACAGTGTCGGCTTCTGTACTCACAGGGGAATGCCGCAACTTAGACTTTCGCCCCAGCTTTGGTCTGACATCCCCTCCTACAGCAGAGACGGCTGAACCTTCCGCCTTGATCATTTCGACTGCGGTTCCATCGAGCGAAGTCGAGATGCTCAATGCAAGCATTCTGATCCCCTCGGCTCTAATATTGAGCGCTGCGTTTCCATCACGGTCATGATGAGTACCACAATGAGGACAAGTCCATTCCCTCACATCCAATGGCATCTCACGCACTTGATAGAAACAATTAGAACAGAGCTTGGAACTGGGGAACCATCGATCAATTTCAACGAACTTTCCACCTTTACGCTCTAGCTTATAGGCTAGAAAATTGGTGAACGTTCCCCATCCACAATCAGAAATTGCCTTCGCCAAATTGTGATTACAAACCATGCCTTTGACATGAAGATTCTCTACTATGACAGCTTGGCTATCGCTGACCAACTTATAACTCAGTTTATGTAGAAAATCTTGCCTAGAATTGCTAATTCGTTCATACACTTTAGCGACAATTTTACGATATTTATTTCTTGAACTACTCCCTTTTTGTTTACGGGCTAACTTTTTCTGCTTACGCTTGAGGTTTTTCTCATGCTTGGCAAGGTGCTTAGGATTATCATATTTAGAAACCTTTTCACCATCAGTTACAACAGCAAAGTGCTTCAAACCTAAATCAATACCATAGATCTTAGGACTTACGCAAGAACTCTCTGAAACCTTCTTAACTTCGTGTCCTTCGTGTCCTTCGTGGTTCGTTTTTCCATAATTTTGCGTAAGTCCTGGATCTTACCGAATGTAATAGTTGGATTTTCTCCTTCTACTTCAGTCAGGATAGATGCGAAATATTTACCTGATGTTGTTTTGCATACAGTTACAGTCTTGATTTTCCCCTCAATAGTCCTATGTATTTTGGCTTTGACTATGCCAATATTGCCTGGAAGTTTGACATTGCCATCGACAATTTTGACGTGTTGAGGATACTGAATAGACTGTTTACCATGCTTAGATTTGAACTTAGGAAACCCAGCACGCTTCTCAAAAAAGTTTTTGTATGCTGTGGTTAGATTGAGTGTTGTTGCCTGTAAAACTTGGCTATAACAATCGGCTAACCATACAGTCTCTTCTGCCTTTTTGAGCGCCGGAAGAAACGCGTTGAGTGCTACACGGCTAAGTCCCTTGCCCGTTTCTCTGTAAGTTTCAATTGACTGATTTAGAGTGTAATTCCACCACCAACGAGCGCAACCAAATGTTTGAGCTAGTTGTATTTCTTGTTCTTTTGATGGATACAAACGGACTTGCACAGCTTTGTGTAACACTTAACATCACCTCCTTGATTGGAATAATTTATCACAAGTTGATATTGCGGTAAAGTAGTCTAATCAAATAAAATCATTGGTGATTCCGCACTACGTGCCGCTACGCGAACATACATCCACCTTATATCCCACCACTGATTCGTCCTTCCCAAATTCAGTGGGGGACTTACGGCGTAACAGTTAAAATGTAGTATGTTCAAGTGGCAACAAATACATTAAAAATTAGGTAAAATTTACGGTGGGTTTACTAAGGAACTGAAGTGCTTGACTAGCAAGGCTTTGAAGATATATGTGCTATAATTGGACAGTCCCGCAACTGTAGTGTGGCTGGGATTGCATTCAACTCTAGGTAAAAAGTAAAATTAATATTTTGCCATCAAGCTGTTGAAAATGGATTTTTATTGACAGCCAATAGCTTAAAAAGATTTAAGTATATGAAAAAAGTCGTCGTTGGTCTTTCTGGTGGTGTTGACAGTTCCACCGCCGCAGCTATTCTGCATCATCAGGGCTATGAAGTAATTGGTTTGACTCTTTGGCTAATGAAAGGTAAGGGTCAATGTTGCTCTGAAGGAATGATCGACGCGGCTGATATCTGTGAACAGTTGGGGGTTCCCCATGAAGTTGTGGATATTCGTGAGGTCTTTCAAACCCAGATTGTCGATTTCCTGGTGACTGGTTACAGCGCTGGGATTACTCCTCTGCCTTGTTCTCAGTGTAATAAGACGGTGAAGTTTGGGCCTATGGTGCAGTATGCTCGTGAAAAGTTAGACTGCGATCGCATTGCTACTGGTCACTATGCTCAAATTAACTATGATGAAGCTACTGGACGTTACCAGTTATTAAGGGCTGTTGACCGTAACAAAGACCAATCTTATTTTCTATATGATTTGTCTCAAGAGTTACTAAAAGCAACAGTATTTCCTCTAGGAAAACTCGATAAAGCCGACACCCGCCGCATTGCTGCTGAATACGGGTTAACCACTGCAAATAAGCCAGAAAGTCAAGATTTGTGTTTAGTGGAAAGTAACGGCTCCATGCGGGCATTTCTGGATAAATATCTTGCGCCCAAACCGGGGGATATTGTGGATGTCGCTGGGAAAGTTTTGGGACAGCATGATGGTGTCCATCACTACACTATTGGACAGCGCAAAGGTTTGGGAATTGCGGCGGCTGAACCTCTGTATGTGATTGAATTAGATGCAGTTAATAATAAAGTGGTTGTAGGCGATCGCACCAAGGGAACTCAACCAGAATGCACAGTCAATCAAGTAAATTGGGTTTCTATGGCTGAACCATCCACACCCATTCGCGCCGAAGTACAAATTCGTTATCGTTCTAGCCCCACACCAGTGACGGTGATTCCTCTGGAAAATTCCCGTGTGCGTTTGGTGTTTGATGAACCGCAATTCAGCATCACCCCCGGACAAGCTGCGGTCTGGTACGATGGCGATAAAGTCTTAGGTGGCGGGATTATTGAACAATTTAGCTAAGATTCGACAGCGCAATTTAATCACAGAAGACCTCTCTCCAAACCTCTCTCCTTGTAGGAGCTACTGTGTACACACAAGTGATCTGATCCCCCTAAATCCCCCTTAAAAAGGGGGACTTTGATTCTAATTCCCCCCTTCTCAAGGGGGGTTAGGGGGGATCGAAACGCTGTTAGGCAACTTGATAAGACTTGTGTGTACACCGTAGCCTTGTAGGAGAGAGGCTTTGAATTCTCCCCTTTCCCTTGTAGGGAAGGGGGTTGGGGGGTTAGGTTTCCACCGCGTGAAAAGTCGGAAATTCCAATGGCTTTAATTTGGGCTGAGACTGTTGACTTTTGATGAGTTGACAGTGTACTATATAAATAATGGAAAAGGTGCGCCCATATATACCCTTTTCAGCAAAAATATTCCTGACTAATTTTGTGTTTAGCGGCGTAGCAGCAGAAAAGTAATTAAGCCGAGCAAAAAACACAGCGCCAATTTTAACCACCGTTGTTCAAACAAATTCTTGAGTCTATCTTTCCATGAGGCTGAGTTGATTTCGGCTATGCGATTTTGGGCAGATTCTTGTAACGGTGCATAGTTAATGGTGCTGGCGAGTGCAATTGCATTATTTAAGGAATTAATTGCAGCATCGGAATCTGCCATTTTTAACTGGACATCGGCAATAAACAGCAAATTACGACTTTGACTATAAACACTGCCAATTTGGGTGTAGAGGTTTTGGGCTGACTGGAGATATTCTAGTGCTGCTTGGGGTTCTGGTTGTAATTTACCAAACTCTTGCAGAACGTTAGCTTCACCCAAGCGATCGCCTATATCGCGGTAGAATTTTAAAGCATCTTCGTAGCGTTCTAAAGCTTGGTCACTACGTTTGAGAAACTGCAAAACATCGCCAATGGCTTTTAATGTATTAGCTTCACCCAAGCGAGCGCCTATATCGCGGTAGAATTTTAAAGCATCTTCGTAGCGTTCTAAAGCTTGGTCACTACGTTTGAGAAACTGCAAAACATCGCCAATGGCTTTTAATGTATTAGCTTCACCCAAGCGAGCGCCTATATCGCGGTAGAATTTTAAAGCATCTTCGTAGCGTTCTAAAGCTTGGTCACGTCGGTCTAGAAACTGCAAAACATCGCCAATGGCTTTTAATGTATTTGCTTCACCCAAGCGATCGCCTATATCGCGGTAGAATTTTAAAGCATCTTCGTAGCGTTCTAAAGCTTGGTCACTACGTTTGAGAAACTGCAAAACATCGCCAATGGCTATTAATGTATTTGCTTCACCCAAGCGAGCGCCTATATCGCGGTAGAATTTTAAAGCATCTTCGTAGCGTTCTAAAGCTTGGTCACGTCGGTCTAGAAACTGCAAAACATCGCCAATGGCTTTTAATGTATTTGCTTCACCCAAGCGATCGCCTATATCGCGGTAGAATTTTAAAGCATCTTCGTAGCGTTCTAAAGCTTGGTCACTACGTTTGAGAAACTGCAAAACATCGCCAATGGCTTTTAATGTATTAGCTTCACCCAAGCGAGCGCCTATATCGCGGTAGAATTTTAAAGCATCTTCGTAGCGTTCTAAAGCTTGGTCACTACGTTTGAGAAACTGCAAAACATCGCCAATGGCTTTTAATGTATTAGCTTCACCCAAGCGAGCGCCTATATCGCGGTAGAATTTTAAAGCATCTTCGTAGCGTTCTAAAGCTTGGTCAC
>NZ_CP007203.1:2812103-2842867 GCF_000340565.2 Nodularia spumigena CCY9414 | reverse complement strand
CTTGGCTAAATCAATCTGCTCGTCAGGCTGTTGAATTTCCTGGTAAAAATATAATCGTGCTGACGAGAAATTCATATATAAATCCTGGGTGGAGTTGAAATAATTTCCGTGAGTATTTTCTTCTCTTATTAATTCCAGTCTACACATAAATCATCTCATCTACCCCAAATCAATTGTCTACAGTAGATAAAAAATACCTAATTTTTTTCTCTATTTCCCGGCAAAAATAGAGTATTGGGGGGTTGACAATTGCTTTTTAAAATGTTATTGTTAGATTGATAAGGAAGAATTATTTTATTAAATAAATAGAAAATATACAAATTCTCAAAATACAGCCAGCCAGTAGGGTGGGTATAGCCCAAGGGGCATGGCTACGCTAAAGCGACAGCGTAACCCACCATCCTATATTCTGCTATATAAAACCTAGACAAAACTAGACTTTACTTTCTACTTCAACGGGAGCATGGGAGCAGTTATCCCTCAGTAGACTTTCACGCCTTAGCCAGACGCGATTGTGTTCCAATTAAGTTTCTGAAAAAGACTACCACCATCATTGCTTGGTTTTCGCGTCGGCAATAGTCTCAATTCAATACTTGATATCACCGTATTATATATCAAGTAGTTGATTTTTTCCTAAAATATATATTGATTTTTGTCAATATAAGTATAGTTTTGTCTATGAAATTGTCAACTTAGGACTTGCTCTAACTTCCCACACCCGCATGATTAGCATGACGGGTATATTATTCCATCACCTGTCCTCTCATCGACTTAATTTGTCCGCGCTTGGTTTTACTATTAAGACGTTTTTTCTGAGAACTGCGAGTTGGTTTGGTAGGTTTGCGTTTTTGGGGAAGTATGACTGCGCTTTGTATGAGTTGTTTGAGTCTTTGCAAAGCCTCTTCCCGGTTTTTTTCCTGACTGCGGTATTCTTGCGCCTTGATCACAATTACTCCTTCTTGAGTAATGCGTCGGTCATTCAACTTCATCAGCTGTTCTTTATAGAAAGCGGGTAGTGATGAAGCCTCAATGTCAAAGCGTAAGTGGATAGCAGTAGAAACTTTGTTAACGTTTTGACCGCCTGCTCCTTGAGAGCGAATCGCGCTCATTTCGATTTCGCTATCCGGGATCATGATTTTACGAGAAATTTGCAGCATAACTTATAAATAGCCTTATTCATGCAATGGATCAAGCGCAGTTAGGCGATCTACAACGCCAGAATCTTAAACCTAGTGGACTGACACGCTTAAAATAGTGCATAAGAATAAATATTGTGGGGTGGGCTACTGGTCCCCCCAGAACTGCTAATCTTTGAACGCGATCGCTCTAGCACCGCCATACCCACGCTACAATTTATCTGTGGGAAATTGCCAAATTCCTTCTTTAGTTCCACGCGAAAAGAGAGTATTAGCAGTTGACAATTGCTAATATTTTTGTTAGAATAAACTTGATAAGGAAGAACTATCTTGTAATAAATTAAAAAAATTATTAACCTAGATAGATATACAAGTAAAGAAAATACAGTAAACCTAACTATAACGGCAGCAGACGGAACTATCCATGCTTACAAGTACGCTACTTCTCTCCAACCAAATCCCCACCCTACAATATTCATCCACAGCAGAGCGATTCGATGAAACCTGGGAAGCTCCTTTAGCTACCCTTCTTGGACTCGGACGCGCCGCAGGTGCTGACTTCATCGAATTATTCTTAGAACGTCGTAACTATATCAGTTGTCTAGCAGAAGACGACGCAATTACCAGTATTTCACCCAGTTTAGCCACAGGTGCGGGAGTCAGAGTATTTCGTGGTAAAGCCGATTGCTACGTCAGCACCAACGACCTTTCATTTTCCGGTTTGCAAGCAGCCTTAGAAAAAGGTCTTTCTATTCTCGGATTAGAACTACCTAGTCATAACGCCTTCATCCCAGAAATCAATCTCGAATTACTCAGAGACTACGCCACAAAAAGAGGTAAAGATGGCTGGCTACCTCTGTGTAGTTCCATCAAAGAAATGGGAGAAGTCCTTCTTGATGGTACAAGCCACCTCCAGAAAAAAGCCAACCATGTACAATCGCGCCGGGCTTCCTACTTCCGAGATTGGCAAGAAGTCTTAGTTGCTGCTAGTGACGGCACATTTGCCCGTGACATTCGCCTCACTCAATCCGTAGGATTTAACCTATTGTGTGCTGATGGTGCTAATCGCACATCTATTGGTGAACGTGCTGGTAATACCAGTGATGCTAACTTCCTGAGAACTTGGGATTATCGAGACGCATCCGAGAAAATTGCCGAATCTGCCGGAAAAATGCTGTATGCAGATTATGTAGATTCCGGTACATACCCAATTATCATGGCCAATCACTTCGGTGGGGTCATCTTCCACGAAGCCTGCGGACATCTGTTAGAAACTACGCAAATCGAACGCAAGACTACACCCTTTGCAGACAAAAAAGGCGAGAAAATTGCCCACGAAAGTCTCACAGCTTGGGACGAAGGTCGGGCAGAAAATGCCTTCGGGACTATTGACATGGACGACGAAGGAATGCCGGCGCAAAGAACCCTATTAATTGAAAAAGGTGTTCTGAAAAACTTCTTAGCAGATAGAACAGGTTCTTCCCGCACCGGACACCCCAGAACCGGAAGTGGTCGCCGCCAAGGTTATACCTTTGCTGCTGCTAGTCGGATGCGTAATACTTATATTGCACCTGGAGAATACACCACAGAAGATTTATTTAACTCAGTTGATAAAGGAATTTACTGTAAAAAGATGGGTGGCGGTAGCGTTGGGGCTACAGGTCAATTTAACTTTGGTGTAGATGAAGCTTATTTAATTGAAAATGGCAAAATCACAAAACCACTAAAAGGAGCCATCCTCATTGGTGAAGCCAAGGAAATCATGAACAAAATTTCCATGTGTTCCCAAGATTTGGAACTTGCGCCCGGCTTCTGCGGTTCTGTTAGTGGCAGTATCTACACTACAGTCGGACAACCCCACATCAAAGTCGATTCTATCACCGTCGGCGGCAGATAAAGAATTTTAGATTTTAGATTTTAGATTTTAGATTGTGAATGAGCATCAGTTTAAGGCTAGAACAAAGCAGCTTGCATTGCGAGTTATTCGTCTAGTTGAGGTGTTACCACAAACTAGAACTGCTGATGTAATTAGCAAGCAATTATTGCGTTCAGCCACTTCTGTGGCTGCTAATTACCGAGCAGCTTGTCGAGCTAAATCAGCAGCCGATTTGATTGCTAAATTAGGCATAGTGGAAGAAGAAGCTGATGAAACACTTTATTGGTTGGAACTTCTGGTTGAATCAGGTTTAATGAGCGCAGATAAACTGAAAAGTTTGATGCAAGAATCTACCGAAATTTTAGCTATGACTGTTGCTTCAATAAAAACACTAAAAGAAAAACACAAAAAATAAAATCCCAAATCTAAAGTCGAAAATCTAAAGTCGAAAATTAACTTGAAAAAAATCCAAAATCTAAAATCCAAAATCCAAAATTGATTATGCCGAATATTAATGAAATTGCTAATAGTGCCAAGGAAAATGCTAGTAAACTTGGGATTAAAAAATTTGACATTTATGGCTCGACTGTAGATGAAACTAGCGTCCAAGTAGACCAAGGTGAGCCAAAACAAGTTAAAGCCTCAAATCGTTCTGGGGTGACAGTTCGGGTCTGGAATGAAGAGAATACAATGGGTGTCACCAGCACCACAGATGTAGACCCCAAGGGGCTAGAATTAGCTTTAAAAACTGCTTACGAAGCTAGTTTTTTTGGTGTGAAAGAAAATGTCCCTGATTTTAGTCCCGAAGCAACTGTTCCTATTCCCAACACACATAAAGAAAAAGCACCCCAAGCACCTGTGGCTGAGTTGATAAATAGCCTAATTTTAGCTGAGAAAGAACTTTTAGCAGCGCATCAAGCAATTCAGGGCGTACCTTATAATGGTTTAGCCCAGAGAGATATTGACAGATTCTATCTCAATAGCGAGGGCGCAACCAGAACTGAATCTCATTCTTTAGCATCGATTTTTCTTTACAGTAAAACCGAGGAAGAGGGTAAAAAGCCCCGCAGTGGTAGCGCTTTTAGAATTGAACGCAGTGTGAATAATCTTGATATTAATGGTTGTATTAAGGAAACGGCAGAGAAAACTATCAGCCACTTGAATTATGAAAAAATCAAGTCTGGTAAATATCGAGTTGTTTTCTCTCCTGATGCTTTTTTAAGTTTGTTGGGTGCGTTTTCTAATTTGTTCAACGCTCAAAGCATTCTGGATAATCAAAGTTTATCAAATGCTGATGATTTAGGCAAGCAAATTGCTTCACCTCTGCTTTCAGTTTATGATGATTCACTGCACCCAGCTAATGTTGGTGCGGAAAGCTTTGACGGTGAAGGAACTCCCACTCGTCAAGTTTCGCTGATTGAAAATGGCGTTTTAAAAAGCTTTCTTCACAGTGCGGGTACTGCTAAAAGAATGAATACCCAACCCACAGGTAACGCCAGTATTGGTGCAAAAGTCAGCATTAGCCCTAACTTTTATCATGTGTTTGCAGCCACATCACCTGAACAGGATTTGAGCTTAGACACTGCGGAAAATGTGATTTTAATTGATGATTTGCAAGCTCTCCATGCAGGAGTGAAATCTTTACAAGGTTCGTTTTCTTTGCCTTTTGATGGTTGGCTAGTTAACAAAGGTGTGAAAACGAGTATTGAATCAGCAACTGTGGCTGGCGATTTCTTAGAACTCCTGAAATCTATAGTTTATGTAGATAAAGAAGCAGAGCTTACCCCTGGTGGAGTGTGTCCTAAAATTTGGGTTGATCAACTTTCCATTACTGGTGAATAAAAGTTAGGAGTTATTCTTTAACTTTTACATTTTTAGGTTAATTATACCACAGTAGAGACGTTGCATTCAACGTCTCTACATGGTTTTAACGTCTGTTGTGTGTTTCATTTACCTAAAAATTGCTGTAACTCTTATTCTTCACCACCAATACCAAGATTGATATCAAAACCTTCAGCACCACTGATATTAGTACCAATCATTACTGCACCATTTACCTGAGCATTATATAAATTGGCATCGCTCAAATCGGTATTGGTCAGATTTGCGTAATCAAATGTAGTACCATTGGCAAAGGCATCTGTAAGGTCAGCAGAGTGCAAGTTTGCACCTGTTAAATCTGCGCCTTCTAGGTTAGCTTGTTCTAAGTTTGCACCTGTTAAATCCGCGTTTCTTAAATCAACACCTATGAGGTGCGCGCCTTTGAGGTTAGCGTTGCTTAAATCGCAACCATAACATTCCCTCGTTTCTAGTAACTGCTGTTTGGGAGTAAGTTCTTCTGTAGCGGAAATTGGCGCAGCGAAAGTTAACGTACTGAGTAGCGCTGCTGCGGTCAAAAATATGGTTTTCATAATTTATTTACCTTCTATAATTCTTCAGGAGTTATTGATTTAACTCACTTCTATGATTTAAATTATGCAATATTCTCAGTATTATGTCCTCTAGCTAGAGGAGGAATTTACTGAATAGATGGGTAAATAAAAATGACTTAAACTCGGAGTAATTGCTCTCAGCCCTTTTCCCTAAAGGAGATGGAGAGGACTAAAGTCCTCATTACGAAGGTGCGAAACTATTTGATCACAATTGCATCTTTGCCACTACCTAACAAGTATAATAGTGCCATGCGAATGGCAATACCACTGGTAACTTGCGACTGAATTAGGCTAAATTCAGGGTCATCCATCAAATCTGAGCTAATTTCTACACCACGGTTAACTGGCCCTGGATGTAAGACTTTAACGTTAGGCTTGCACAGTTGCAGCTTTTTGCGTGTAATACCAAAGGTTTGATGATATTCTCGCAAGCTGGGAAGTAGGTGCGCTGTCATACGTTCTTTTTGCAGGCGCAAAGTCATGACTAAATCTGCATCCTGTAAGGCTGATTCTAAATCCCAATGCAGAAATAGTTGACGGTTGAGTATGGGGGATGAAGCTGTTTGGCTTTGTGCATTCTCTGTTTCACCTGTTTCTAAAACAAAGTCTTTAAATAACTTAGGTAGCAGGGTGGGTGGTGCTGCTAGATGCACTTGTGCGCCACTGGCTGTTAAACTCCAGATATTTGATCTGGCTACGCGGGAATGTAATATGTCTCCGACGATCGCAATTTTTTTATCTTTTAATAATTCTAGCCGGGGATGACTGCGGTTTATCAAACTACAGATGGTAAATAAATCTAGTAGTGCTTGGGAGGGATGCTCATGTTGACCGTCACCAGCATTGAGGACGCTAACTCGCGCATCTAGACGATCCATTTCTTGAGCGATCGCATTAGGAACTCCCGCTTCTCGATGGCGGATCACCATAATATCAGTTCCCATCGCTAAATAAGTCTTAGCTGTGTCAAGAATTGTTTCTCCCTTCGTCATGGAAGAACTGGCTGCGGCAAAATTCAGCGTATCTGCACTCAGGCGCTTGGCGGCGAGTTCAAAACTGCTGCGGGTGCGTGTGGAAGGTTCAAAAAATAAATTCGCCACCACCTGTCCTTGTAGGCTGGGTACTTTCTTTGTCCGCCGTGACAGCACCTCCTGAAAACTAGCAGCAGTTTGTAAAACAGTATCGTATTCGGCAGTTGTGAAGTCAGCGAGGGACAGAACGTGATGACGATTCCAGGTGGTAGTAGGCATAAATAGCTTTCGGTGTTCTATGTAAAGACGCAAAAATTTACGCCCCTACAGCTTTTTCATTTACATAACATATGCAGTGGAAATCATAGCACTTGCCCAGAATAGATACCTGTTTCTCACGACTGCATAATCAATATCAGGTAGCCCGAACTATTTCTTACGGCTAGCCGCACTTTTAATGTTTGTCAACCTCTTGCAAAAAATCTTTACATAGTGTTATATTTGGTTACATAAGAAAACAACAAAGAAAAAACTCATGACTAGCAAGGGCTTCAAGGTAAACGAACTCGGTAAACGGAATAAGGTCGCCATTGAGCCAAAAGTCTATGAAGAACAAACCCCCAAAGCAGGTTTTACCGAGTACGCAGAGAAACTTAATGGTCGTTTGGCGATGATTGGTTTTGTTTCACTCATAGCGGTAGAAGTCATTACAGGACAAGGTTTAATTGGTTGGCTGACTAACCTGTAAATTGAAGATTCAAGAAATTCGCAAAATTAACTAAAAGTAAAACCATAAGCGAGAAAAATATGAGAACTGATTTTGATTTTCCCCAAAGAGATTTACTCGGTCCAGTTGTATTTAGACCCAATTTCAATAATTTTGAAATAATTAATGTTAACCAAGCTTGGTCATTGTTTTTTAGCGGCGGACAAGACGATAATAAGCTAGGAAGAGGAACCGAGTTAGGACGTTTCTTTACTAACTCTTTAATCGCTATCGGTGTCACAGGAACCCTTTGGGCAATTTACTTCAATCACTTGGCATAAATCCTTGTTTTTAGACTGTCAATTGCATAATTTCCCCAGAAGTCTTGATTTTATCCTCAAGGCTTCTTTTCAATGTTTAAATTCCCCACTCCCCACTCCCCACTCCCCTAATTACTCATAATCGCATCTAACAAAAGACTCGCCCCAAAACGCACAACATCATTGCAAGGTAAACCAGTTTCGGCTGTAGTTTGTGCGATCGCCTCCTGAGCTGTAAACTCATCTAAATGAGCAGTATTCAAAGCTATACCTACAACAGGCACATTTCCAAAAGCGCCTTCTCCACTAGCCACAGTCTCATATAAGCGAATCACCTTGAGTAAAGACGGAATCACGACATGGGAATGATTACGCACGTGAACTTGTCCCGCCCGATGTGCTAAAATTAATTGCGTTGGTTGCGAACCACGAATTAAAGGTAAAGTAGCCGTGGAACCAGGATGCAGCAGTGAACCTTGTCCTTCAATGTGGAGGATGTCGTAGTTTTGTCCATAACGCATCACCATTTGCTCTACAGCACCAGCCGCAAAATCTACCCGCACAGCATCTAAAGGCACACCATCCCCTTCTAACATCACTCCAGTTTGACCTGTAGCCAAAAATTTAGAACGCCATCCCCTGCGTCGTGACTCCCAATGTAATTCTAGGCTAGTGGACATTTTACCAATTGCCATATCAGTTCCCACCGTCAGCACCCGCCGACAAGGAAGAGTCCGAGCCAAACCGCTAGCAACACCCAAATTTGCTGGTTCTTTTCGCACATCCCAAATTAATTGTCCTGGTTTTAGCAGAGCATTTAACTCTGGTATGTTTGCCATTGGTGTGTGTAAACCATTTACCAAAGACATCCCGGCTTGTAAAGCATTTTTAATTTCTAACCAGTAATCATCCGGTACAGCACCACCTTTGGGAGCAATACCAATTACCAAAACTTCCGGTTTATACTCCAGTGCTGCTGTTAATGATGCCACAATTGGGACATCACGCTTCATCCCTGTTAATTCTGACACAGATTTGCCAGCAGACTCACGATCAATCAAGGCGACAATAGGGGATTCACTGTAGCGTAGAAGTGATAGCCCAGTTTTACCATGAGTTCCAGTAATTCCTTCATGTAGCAGAATTGCTATTCTTTGATTAAGCAGCAAACTCACTGTATTGTACCCCCAAGCCAGGTAAATCGTTTGGTAAAATTCTCCCTTCTTGCACTAATGCGCCCGTAAAGGGATCATTAATTAAATTAAGGTGACTGTCTAAATCTAAATAATCAGCTAATGGTGCTAACTGTGCTGCGGCTGTATTCGCTAGTGTACTGTCAGAATAGCAACCAAACATCACTTGTAACCCGTAGGCGCGCGCTGTATATACCATACGCATGGCCTCTGTCAGTCCACCTGATTTCATAATTTTGATATTAATCCCATCCACATAGTTTGCTAAATGAGGAATATCGCTACTGGTAAAGCAACTTTCATCTACAAATATTGGTAGGGGGGTTTTCTCCTTCAGTTGGACTAAACTCGTTTCTTGACCCCGTGGTAATGGCTGTTCTACATATTTTATGCCTAAATCAGCTAACCAATTACACATATAAATAGCATCTTCTAAGCTCCAACCCCCGTTTGCATCTACAAATAATTCTAAATTGGGTGCTTCTTGTTGTACTGCTAACAGCATTTGCTGGTCTGCTTCTATACCCTCTAGACTACCTAATTTTACTTTAAACAGGCGAACATCCATAAATTGTAACCAGTCCCGCGCCCTTGCTCTCGCTCCTGCTGGTGAATTAATGCCAATTGTCACTGAAGTTGGGACTGTAACATTACGGTCAAGTCCCCAAATTTGCCAAACAGGTAATCCCACACGCTTACCTAGCCAGTCATACATCGCCATATCCAGCGCTGCCCTCACCGATGAAGGAACCTGCTGTTGTGTTAGAATTTTTTCAATTTGCTGTCGTTGTAACGGGTTGAATGGTTCTAAAATTGGTGCAAGTTGCTGTAAATGACTTTTGATTGTATCAGTTGATTGGGAATGAGTACCTACACCAAAAGGTGAAGCTTCACCCCAGCCTTCAATCCCATCCTGTAAAATTTTCACCCATATATTTGTCGTTTGGGCTGTTGTCCCGCGACTAATAGTCAAAGGAAAGCGTTTATTGACAGTAAATAACTTTACTTCTAATTCCATAGCTCAATATTTGTCAGGAGAAAAACAGTTTTATTTTAAATGATTGGAGTATGAATAAATTAAAAAAATGGCATATTCTCACATCAGAAATGGTGATAAATCATCGCTGGTGTCAAGTCAGGCAAGATGAAATACAATTACCTAATGGGAAAATTATAGATGATTTTTTTGTGGTTATTAGACCGGAAATCGCCTTAATTTTACCTATTACAAATCATCAAGAAATTGTTTTTGTGCGTCAATATAGGCATGGGGTGGGAGAAATTTTATAGGACTTACGCAAGAACTCTCTGAAACCCTCTTGACTTCTCCCAAAGGGAGAGGCTAGCGCCAACGTGTCCTTTGTGTCCTTCTCCCAAGGGGAGACGCTTCGCGAACGTGGTTCGTTTTTTCATAATTTTGCGTAAGTCCTGTTTTATTAGAACTCCCGGCTGGTAGTTTCGATGCAGCCATAGAAGATGCTGAAACAGCAGCAGTTAGAGAACTTCAAGAAGAAACTGGTTATGTAGCCCAAAAAGTTACTAAAATAGCTACTCAATATGATAATCCTGTTAAAGATACTAATAAAATACATTTATTTTTAGCTGAAAATGTGGTAAAAACTCAAGCTCAAAAATTAGATGTTACAGAAGATATTGAAGTTGTTTTGATTCCTGTATCATCAGTTTTAGATAAAATTATTAACGGTGAAGTCTGTGTTGCGGGAACAGTTGCGGCTCTGTTTTTAGGTTTAAATTTTCTTCAGGTCGGGAAATATGGCTGATCTAGGGTTTATTAAGATTTTTTAGCTATATTTAGAGGATATTTGAATTATCGAACCGCCTTCGCGCAGCGTATGCCCCCAGGGCTTTAGTCGCCCGCGCGCAGCGATGCCCGCAAGGGCTTTAGTACGCCAAGGTAAGAGGGAAAGAGGTTGCTCGTTATGTTGGTTGTGGTTGATTAATTTTCTACTTGCTTAAGTTAGTAATTCAGGCTCAATGTTGTGTTCAATTAGTTAAAATTACCGGATTTTGCGGGATAATAAAAGGCTACTGCTAAACAAAATACATTTTATGAGTAATAAACCCAAAATTATTGTCTTGGATGATGACCCCACAGGGTCACAAACAGTCCACAGTTGCTTACTGTTGATGCAGTGGGATGTGGATACTTTACGCCTCGGTTTGCAGGATGATTCACCGATTTTCTTTGTCCTGACGAATACGAGATCCTTACCTCCAGAGTCAGCAGCATCTGTGACTAGAGAGGTTTGTCAAAATTTAAAGCTGGCTTTAGCTGCGGAAAATGTGACTGATTTTTTGGTTGTGAGCCGTTCTGATTCTACTCTACGAGGACATTATCCTATAGAAACTGATGCGATCGCTCAAGAACTTGGTCCCTTTGATGCTCATTTTCTTGTCCCCGCATTCTTTGAGGGTGGACGCATCACCCGTGACAGTGTACATTACCTCATAATTGACGGTGTACCTACTCCAGTACATGAAACAGAATTTGCTCGTGATTCGGTTTTCAGCTACCATCACAGTTACTTACCCAAGTATGTAGAGGAAAAAACTCAAGGGCGGATTAATGCGGAATCTGTAACTAGGTTTTTACTTGATGATATCCGGACTGGTAGTTTAGAACGCTTATTGCAACTCAGTCATAATCAGTGCGCTGTGGTTGATGGTGAAACTCAATCTGACCTTAATTCCTTTGCTGTCGATGTGCTAACAGCCACAAGTCAAGGAAAACGCTTTTTGTTTCGCAGTGCTGCCAGCATTTTAACAGCTTTGGCTGCTTTACCTCCTCAACCCATTGCTGCCGAAAACATGGCGGAATACGTGCGGGAAGGAAAACCAGGGGCGGTAATTGTGGGTTCTCACGTCAAAAAGACAACTCAGCAGTTGCAGGCGTTATTACAAGTTGAGGGGACGGCGGGAATTGAAGTCGATGTGGCGCGGTTACTTGATGATGGAGTGAAGGAATCAGAGCAACTGTTAACTGAGATTTTGTCAAGTATAAAAGCAGTACACAATGCGGGAAAAACTCCAGTAGTTTATACCAGTCGTCAGGAACTCAGTTTTAAAGATGTTAAAACTAGGTTAGAGTTTGGTGTAAAAGTTTCCCGTTTATTGATGGATATTGTGCGGGGTTTACCAGCTGATATCGGATTTTTAATCAGCAAGGGTGGAATTACCTCCAATGATGTCTTGAGTACGGGTCTGTCTTTAAATTCAGCCCGGTTACTCGGACAAATTTTAGCTGGTTGTTCAATGGTAATTACTACCTCGGAACACCCTCAGTTTCCTAATTTGCCAGTAGTGCTGTTTCCTGGTAATGTTGGCGATGCTGATGCCTTGGGGACGATTTACACAAGATTAACGAAAAATACATAGGTAAAGACATTTTTGGATTTTGCAAATAACTTAATATTGATAATTACTCGGTGTATCTATTGGCTGGTGCTGCATGACTTCTGATTCTCATATCCCCAATTTAGAGTCAAATTCTGCCCGGACTGATGCAGGGTCGAATTCTCACATTTCGGATTTAGAAGTAAATCCTCCCGTTGCTGACAATAAAAAGTCTAATTTCGGGATTTCTGATGCCGATTCTCATGATATTATCCCGGATGCAGAACTAAATTCTGTGCTTGACTATTTACAGTCAAATCCTGCCCCGACTGATGCTGAGTCTGTTTCTATGTTTGAGGATGTAGATTTGGATATTAATTCTCCTGAGTCAGTAACATCAGAGAATAGGTTAAAAAACCATATTCAAGTGCAGTTCAAAACTGAGGGGGAAAAACTGTTAGTCATTTTGCCCACAGAATCTCAAATCCCAGCCTCAGAAGTGGCTTGGTCTGATATTTGGCAACAATTGAAGTTGCGGTTAAATGCAGGCGATCGCTTTCGGACATCCAGGACACCAGTACATTTGCTCGCCAAAGACCGCTTATTAGATGGTAGACAACTGCAAGAATTCGCCGAAGCCTTCAGTGAAGCCCAACTGGATTTAAAATGTGTCGTCACCAGTCGTCGGCAAACAGCGATCGCCGCCGTCACCTCTGGTTATTCCGTCGAACAACTCCAACCAGAAACTTCTCTAAAATCGGAGTTGAAAACTGCGACTACAACCCCAGCAGATGCCCTATATCTGGAAATGACAGTCCGTTCGGGGACAGAAATTCGTCATCCTGGCACAGTGATTATTTTAGGAGATATCAATCCAGGTGGTATCGTAGTCGCAGAAGGAGATATTGTAATATGGGGGCGACTACGTGGAATTGCTCATGCGGGTGCTGGAGGCAATCGTGAGTGTCTGATTATGTCCTTGCAAATGGAACCAACCCAGTTGCGGATCGCAGATGCTGTAGCTAGGTCCCCAGAAAAATCACCAATGCAAGTTTTTCCAGAAGTGGCGCACATTACGCCCGCAGGAATTCGCATCGCCAGGGCTAATGATTTTTCCAGAAACCAATTAAATAGGTTAAATCAGGTTACATAAGTATTTAATATATTTCCTGAACCCTCATCAAGCGCAACTCTACCATGACTCGCATTATTGTGATTACCTCCGGTAAAGGAGGAGTGGGTAAAACCACAGTTTCCGCAAATTTAGGCATGACTTTAGCCAAAATTGGTCGTCAAGTTGCTTTAGTTGATGCGGATTTTGGTTTGAGAAATTTGGATTTATTGCTGGGACTAGAAAACCGCATCGTTTATACGGCGGTGGAAGTTCTGGCTAGGGAGTGTCGATTAGAACAGGCCTTGGTGAAAGATAAGCGACAACCCAATCTCGTATTACTACCAGCCGCTCAAAACCGTTCTAAAGATTCAGTCACTCCCGAACAGATGAAATTGCTAGTGAATGCACTAGCCCAAAAGTTTCAGTACGTGATTATCGATAGTCCGGCTGGTATTGAAAATGGGTTTAAAAATGCGATCGCCCCAGCAAAAGAAGCCCTGATTGTCACCACGCCGGAAATTTCCGCAGTTCGTGATGCTGACAGAGTAGTAGGATTACTAGAAGCACAAGGCGTTAAGCGCGCTCATTTAATCATTAACCGCATCAGACCCGCAATGGTACGAGCAAATGATATGATGTCTGTGCAAGATGTTCAAGAACTTCTGGCAATCCCCCTAATTGGGGTAATACCTGATGATGAGCGTGTTATTGTTTCTACCAATCGCGGCGAACCATTAGTATTAGGGGATACCCCCTCTTTAGCTGCTATAGCCTTTAATAATATTGCCCGTAGATTGGAAGGAGAAAAAGTCGATTTTCTTGATCTCGACGCACCCAATGACAACATCTTTGCCCGTCTGCGAAGGTTGTTGTGGACAAAGATTGTTTAACTAACTCATGTTCCAGTCTCCGCACACCCATTGGTAATGATCCTTGAACTTATAGAACGATTCTTTGTACGTACTCCTGACACCAGTCGCACTCAAGTGAAACGTCGCTTGCAACTGGTGATTGCCCACGACCGTGCTGATTTAGACCCCCAAAAATTAGAAAAAATGCGGCAAGAAATCCTGGAGATAGTTTGTCGCTATGTAGAAATTGAGACAGAAGGACTAGAGTTTTCTCTAGAAAGCAACCAACGCACCACAGCGTTAATTGCTAATTTACCTATCCGTCGAGTCAAAGAAGCCGTGACTGAATTAGAAAACAGCGAAAAATTAGAGGAGTAATAGTTAGCTAAAGCAGCAAGAAGCCCCACGTCTCACTCTTAGGAGCGTGGGATGAATTGTGAGTGAGTGACGAATTGACCAACGAGCGAAATTGAGCATAGCGAAATCAGCAATGTTGGTCGGTGAGGAATGAACACTTTCTTGGTTTTTTTTGCAAATATTTGATATAATTTTCACCATTAGGTGTAATCCAATTAAATGCTGAAAAGCAGCCTATTAAAATAAAAGCTAATTGTTTGGCTCAACCAAAGAACCGTGGGACGCACGGTCTTAAAGCTCAGTCAACGTCTTCATAGAAGAGTCGCTGAGAAGCCCACACTCACCTGAAAGGGAGTGTGTGGAGTACGTCACATTAACCGCTATTCGTAGGGTGTGTTGTCGCATAGCGCAACGCACCATATTGATTTGAAATTATTCCTCACTCAGAATATCTTTTAGTTCTGTCTCCTCAAAAAAATTCCCGTTGTTTTTGCATCTCACAACGGGAATCGGGGAAATTTTTGAGAAACTATCGAGAAGCAAATTGTGGCCCTGCCCAAACTTCAGTAATTTTTTTACCAAAAGTAATCGGCTGGTCTGCATCTGTTGTATTTACAGTTTGACCATCAGTAGCAACTTGTACTAAAGGCCAGTCTTCTTCCCCCATTTCACCTGCACGGAAAAGTGCATGATCAGGTTGGTTTTTACTCCAACCTAATAACACCGCTATCTTCTCATGCTCATGTTCCTCACGCGCCGGGGCTACAGTGTGAATGTGATTTTTTTGCCGATCCCAAATGACTGCATGATCTGTGGAATCGCCTGTATTGAACTTACCTTCAAACTTACGTGCTAAGAAGCGATCGCTTTTTTCCGACCAGCTCACAGGAACTAAAACCCCTATTTTCCCACTCATAGTTGTATCCACTGCTTCTAGCGATGAGACGTTTCTGTGTAACAGAGGATCGCTCAAAGGCGCAGTAGAAGCCATCACCCGCAACCGATTCGTTTGTGTATCTTCCACAAACATCACACTGGTAACTTTGCTGTTATACATTTCGGGTCTTACTTCTAGTTGCACCCGGCTGTAAACAATATACCTACCATCAGGAGAAGTCACAGGCACACTGCGATAGTGGCGAACCCCCGAACCTCCATTAGCAGCAATAGCCTCTTGAGTAGCGAGAATCCATTTCCAGGGAATCGGATGGGGGCTTCCTATGGGATCAATCTGTGCCATTTCCGCCTCATCAAATTCTTCCAACACAGGTGTTTCCGGTGTTAAAATTGCTGGCAATTGTCTAGGCGTTTCTCTCAGTGATTTAGCACTCAACAATTCATTTGGCAACTCAGTATTAAAGTCATTAGCAGAGTTAAATTTCTGCCCTAAATTCAATTTACTAACACGCCTTTCTGGAATTGGTGCTAGTTCCACTGCTGCTAATGGTGAAGCCGCATCGACATCACCCCTAGAGATAAAATCATCTGCGACCAAAGACTCAATTTTGCTCCTTTGTAAGATTGACGGTTCCCGAACAGAAGCCATTAACAATGGCATAGAGTCAGATTTTCCCATCAAGGAGCTTATGGGAGACGTTGTTAATAATTCAACTAAATAAGGTTCATTCATCGTAGCAACTCCCAATGGCGCAGAGTCAAATTCTGCCCTTGCGGAAGTAATTTTTGTTACTACTTTTAATTGTTTTGCTGAACTAGAGTTACCCGATGCCGCAACTAAGGGTGCGATCAGCATCACGAGGAAAAAATAATTGAGAAATGGTTTAACGCGGAACCATCCTGACAGCAAGAAGAGTTTGAGCATATGTAGACTCTCTAGGGAGGGCGGGTGCTGTGTGAAGAGCAATGCCTAGGCAGCAAGGTAGCAAGCAATAATTACAGGTATAACAACAAAATGACAGATTTAACTAGTAAAACTAGATAATTTGTTCAAACTTTGTATAATTTTACAAAAATTTAGTGTCATATTTCACACCTCATTGCTGATAAATTGTGGTTTTTTGTGGGATATCTGCCCAATCAACTGATGCAGATCACATAAAAGTTACTGCATAAAATACACTGTTGCCACCGCCTTTAATACTCGACTACATCAAATAAATGGTGCTAGTTAAAGGTATTAAACCTATCCTGTCAGCTAAATTTACTGACATGACAGAGGCAGAGCAAAATAACTTACCTGTTGGCATTGGCATTAGCAAAAGCTAAGGCACTGGTGGTTTCCCTATTGATTCCTGCTACAACAGAGCAGACCCCGATAACAGTGGCAGTGAGGCGTTACGTTAAAACCTGGGAAAGATGACGCACAACGACATAATACTCAAAAAACACCGTTAGCATCTACCCCCAAATAGAAACTCTGATCTCAAAAAAGGAAAATTGCGCGATCGCAACCCAATTCGAGAAACACAACTAAATGTGTAGCAGAATACAGAGAGAATTTATCACAATTATTTACTGAGTAGACCTAAAATGACTTGTTGTGAGACATAGCCACATAGGATTACTAGCACTTTATACAGTCGATATCAGCTTATTGCCTTCTCACCTTATTCTTAATTGTATAAGTTTATCAAGCAAAGCTGGTTTTGGGCAATATAAAACCACCTTAACATCAAAAAAATTCATTTGGCACTATTTTCTCTAAAAAGGCTGGCTAATCCTAACTATTCTCAGGCATTCCCCCGTCATTACAGAAGCTCCTAGTTCAGCTATAGGCAACTAGGAGTACTGACCCTAAGCTTTATAAATAGGCAAAGATTGATTAAACTATGCTACGACATATAAAATTGTTTAAATTGGTTTGTAATCAGGGCTTTAGTCAGATTTTGCCCTGTTAGAGACATTAATAATTTTAACTGACCTACGTAATAAGCAACAAATAATGAAAATTGTATTTTTTGGAACACCTGACTTTGCAGTTCCTACCCTAGAAAAATTACTAAATCAACCAGATTTTCAGGTTTTAGCAGTTGTTACCCAACCTGATAAACGTCGGGAACGTGGTAACAAACTTATCCCTTCACCAGTAAAAACCGTTGCTATTAACCATAATTTGCCTGTATGGCAACCACAACGGATTAAAAAGGACACTGAAACTTTAACCCAACTTCGCGAATGTGATGCAGATGTATTTGTCGTTGTGGCCTATGGACAGATTTTGTCCCCAGAAATCTTGGATATGCCAAAATTGGGTTGTGTGAATGTGCATGGCTCGATTTTACCCAAGTATCGTGGTGCAGCACCGATTCAGTGGTGTCTGTACAACGGCGAAACAGAAACGGGGATCACTACCATGTTAATGGATGCCGGAATGGATACTGGGGCAATGCTATTAAAAGCAACTACACCTATTGCGCTGCTAGATAATGCCCAGGATTTAGCCCAGAGGCTATGTGTCATTGGTGGAGATTTATTAGTAGAAACTCTGTTTAAACTGGAAAATCGGGAAATTGCACCTGTTCCCCAAGATGAAGCAGAAGCGACTTATGCGCCTTTGATTCAAAAGCACAACTATACTTTGGATTGGTCAAAAAGCGCTATTCAATTACATAACCAAATCAGAGGTTTTTACCCCAACTGTACAGCCACCTTTCGGGATCAAGGCATCAAAATTATCGCCTCGGTTCCCCTTGGTGATGCTTACGGTTACGAGCCGACACCTGAATTAACAGAAATTTACCAAAAATTGCCTGAATTATCGACTATATCAGGTAGTCCAGGACAAGTGGTCAGCATCGCCAAGGGAATTGGCGCAATTGCCCAAACTGGTGAAGGTTTGCTACTTTTACGCGAGGTTCAATTAGCTGGTAAACGTCCCCAGTCAGGATGGGATTTTGTCAATGGTAATCGTTTAACTGTGGGTGAAGTATTTGGCAATGGTTAAACAGCTAATTTTTCGTAGAAACGGCAAGACTCACAAGGGCCTTCTGGGTTGACAGCACAGCGCATGATTTCCGATTGTGCATTATAGCTACAGGTAGCATCACCAATGACCCAACGTCCCTGGACGAAAGTTTTCTCTGTTGGTCTTTTGGCGCACTGTACGTAAAGGGCTATATTCCGCAGATGGTAACGTCCTGATTTAAATTGGTATCTGTGGCGGCGTTCTAATACCGCATAAGTTTTACCTTCAAAATCGACGTAATTTCCTGGTTGGGGTGTCCAATCAAGTTGGACTCTGCCGAGTGACTGACTGGGATGTGTCAGAATTACCTCGGTTGCTAAAGAGTCTGGCTCCATAAGTTTATGTGACGTGGTTTACATTAATTATAAATACCAGGCTGAAAACCTTAGACAAAATTACAGCGATCGCCTCTGGCGGGGCTTTGCCCATCGCTCTCTATAGTGCAGAACATTTCGTCACAAATTCGTTCAATTCAGTAGTGTATAATATTCAGACAATAATTACTATAAATAAATCCAGATTGACTTGATTTGTGTTGACTTTCACTTCATATAAGTTTACAAATATCCACAATTTCAGAAAGCATTCAGGTCAATATATACCTGTGATATCGTTGATATATAAGCAATAGAGAGATTTTGCCAATAGAAATTTTTTCGAGTCTCAATTACATTGTTTAAAGTTATGTAGCCTTTTGATTACGGACTATAAGCTACTGCTGTAAACTATGCTTTGATATATGATTCTTTCGCAGAGAAGAACACTGGAAAGGAGCCTTTTTCTCAATGTCTCATACCGTTAAAATTTACGATACCTGCATTGGCTGCACCCAGTGCGTCCGCGCTTGCCCTACAGACGTGTTGGAGATGGTACCCTGGGATGGCTGTAAAGCTGCTCAACTTGCCGCTTCACCTCGCACTGAAGACTGCGTAGGATGTAAGCGTTGTGAAACTGCTTGCCCTACTGACTTTTTGAGCATCCGAGTTTATCTAGGTGCTGAAACAACTCGCAGCATGGGTCTAGCTTACTAAGGAATTTTTGTGAAAATTCCTGATTGGTTCCACAATTGAGTGTTTCCATAGCAAGCTACTTTAAGGTTGTAGGGTGGGTTCTGCTCACCCTACTAAAATTTTTCTTTTAGTTTAAAAATTCAAAAATCATAATACCTGGTAGCATAGGGAGCAACTAGTACACTGCGGCGTAAATATGGATACCCTTTCAAAAGGTTCAAAAGCCCAACGTAAAAGCTTTTTGACTTTTGACTTTTGACTTTTGACGAACGCCTTGCGGTACTAGCTCCTTTTTTCTTGGACAAAAAGCCGCTTTTATGCTGGCAACTAGACTAAATTAAATTATATTCAAATCAGAGTGGTGTGAGTATGTGTGGAATCGTTGGGTATATAGGGACTCAAGTAGCAACAGATATTTTACTGGCTGGGTTGGAAAAACTGGAGTATCGCGGGTATGACTCCGCCGGTATAGCCACAGTCACAGAAGGTGAAGTCAACTGTGTTCGCGCCAAAGGTAAACTACATAACTTACGTTCTAAACTCGAACAAATCGCCACTCATTCTCAAATTGGTATCGGTCACACTCGCTGGGCGACTCATGGTAAGCCAGAAGAACACAACGCCCATCCCCACATGGATATGGCTATGCGCGTGGCGGTGGTGCAAAATGGCATTGTGGAAAACTATCGGGGGTTGCGCGAAGAACTGAAACAAAAAGGACACCAGTTTGTTTCCGAAACCGACACCGAAGTTATTCCCCATCTCATAGCTGAATTTCTCAAAAATCCTCCAGCGCCTCATCTCCCTAGTTCCCCTTCTCCGCTTTTAGACGCAATTCGCCAAGCTGTTAACTATCTTAAAGGAGCGTTTGCGATCGCAGTAATTTCTGCTGACTACCCAGATGAACTAATTGTTGTCCGTCAACAAGCCCCTCTAGTCATTGGCTTTGGTCAAGGTGAATTCTTTTGCGCCTCCGACACCCCCGCAATTGTGGCTCATACTCGTGCAGTTTTACCGTTAGAAAATGGCGAAATTGCCCGTCTTACACCATTAGGCGTGGAAATTTACAACTTTGCTGGCGACAGATTGAAAAAACAGCCCCGAATGCTGAATTTGAATCCCACGATGGTAGAAAAGCAGGGATTCAAACACTTTATGCTTAAAGAAATTTATGAGCAACCGGGGGTAGTAAGAGCCAGTTTAGCAGCTTACTTTGATACTGATAGTAATTCTGCTGACTTAGCCTCACCCATTAACCTGGGCTTACCTCCTGAATTTTACGCAGATTTAGAACAAATTAATATTGTGGCTTGTGGTACAAGTTGGCACGCCGCATTACTCGGAAAATACTTAATTGAACAACTAGCAGGAATTTCCACTCAGGTACATTATGCTTCTGAATATCGCTATGCACCCTCACCTTTAACCGCAAATACCTTAATTATTGGTGTGACTCAATCAGGTGAAACTGCTGATACTTTAGCAGCTTTAGGGATGGAAAAAGAACGTCGCCTGGGGCAAGAACCTCAGTATCAAGCGCGACTATTAGGGATTACCAATCGCCCAGAAAGCAGCCTGGGGTTAATGGTTCCCCATATTATCAACACCTTAGCGGGAATTGAAATTGGGGTAGCAGCAACGAAAACTTTTACCGCCCAATTGATGGCATTTTATGCTTTAGCGTTAGATTTAGCGGCTCGTCGTCAGACAGTTTCCCCAGAAAGATTAGCAGAAATTATTCAGGGGTTGCGCCAAATTCCTCAACAAATTGAAGCCACGTTGCAGAGTCAGGAAACTTTAACTGAACACTTAGCCCATGAGTTTGCAGACACAACAGATTTTATCTTTTTAGGTAGGGGGATCAATTTTCCTATTGCTTTAGAAGGGGCGTTAAAATTAAAAGAAATCAGCTATATTCATGCTGAAGGTTATCCTGCGGGGGAAATGAAACATGGACCGATTGCGTTATTAGAAGCGAAAGTTCCAGTGGTTGCGATCGCAGTTCCTGGTAATGTATATGAAAAGGTGCTTTCTAACGCCCAAGAAGCCAAAGCCAGAGATTCCCGCTTAATTGGTGTAACTCCCAGCAATGATGGCGAAGCGGCGGAAATTTTTAATGATTTGCTCCCAGTATCTGAAGTGGATGAATTACTCTCACCGATTCTGACAGTGATTCCTTTGCAACTCTTGGCTTATCATATTGCAGCGCGTCGCGGTTTGGATGTTGACCAGCCCCGAAATTTAGCAAAATCAGTCACTGTGGAATAGGCTATTGATAGAAGTAGTAGCGCACACGCTCTACTACTAATCAATGGGGAATTCTTGATCATCTTTTGAGAACTACCTCAAAAAAATCCCTTTATTTAGAGTTTACACCATGACACAGACAACTGAGCGTTTATACTCTTTTGAAGAATATCTTACTTATGATAATGGAACTGATAGCCGTTATGAACTGGTGGATGGGAAACTAGAACTGATGAATCCACCCACTTTTAGACATTTGCTAATTTCCGACTTTATTCAGGATAACTTTAAGGCAGAAATCAAGCGTTTGAGTTTACCTTGGCTATGCTTTAAAGAGGCAGGGGTGAGAACAGGATGGCGGAAGTCAAGATTATCTGATGTTTATGTTGTAACAACTGCACAGGTAATGGAATTCCTGGATGAGTCTGCTGTTTGTCAGACTGCGCCGATATTAGTAGTAGAAGTTGTCAGTCTTGATTCAGTCAAACGCGATTATCGTCACAAACGTTCTGAATATGCAGCCTTGGAGATTCCTGAATATTGGATTGTAGACCCCATCAAGTCAAAAATTACAATTTTATTATTGGAAGAAGGATTATACGAAGAACAAGAGTTTAGCGGAAATCAGCAAATTATATCTGCAACTTTCCCGAAAATTGCGCTGACAGTTGAACAAGTTTTAGCTGCGGGTAATGTTGCTTAAAAAATACCTTAGCCATTTTTTGTAGTAGGGGTTAAGCGACAGCGCAAACCAACGCATTTGTTGGGTTTCAGGCTTCAAAACAACCTACGAATTAAGGCTTTTTTCAATTGGGCTAAGGTATTGAAGAACAATTAGAAAAAATCGGTTAAAATTCATTTAGTCCAGAACTGCGTAAATAGGGATACTATTTTCAAAAGCTCAAAATACTAGAATAAACGCTTTTTGACTTTTGACTTTTAACTTTTGACTTCCGCGAAGCGGTACTAGGAGGTAAGCTATATGTTAAAAACCATTCAAGGCATTTATAAAAACGGCAAAATTGAACTGGATGAAACACCGCAGGACATTAGTGAAAGCCTAGTTTTCGTCACCTTCCTAGAAGCTAAACCCAGCCAATGGCCAGAAATGCTCATGCAATATCAAGGTGTAAAAGAAAGTATCATCTTTGAATCATATCGAGATGAACTGATACCACCTAACGAAATAGAACTTTAATCATATATGGGTTATCTCCTGGATACTTGCGTTATTAGTGATTTTGTCAAAGGAGAAGAAAACACCCTCCAGCGAATAAAATTAATCTCCCCTGCTGAAATTTTTGTTTCATCTCTAAGAGGATGTCTGAGAAGTATCAGTTTTATCCATATCCCCCCTTACCCCCCTTAATAAGGGGGGGAAAATTAATCAAAGTCCCCCTTTTTAAGGGGGATTTAGGGGGATCTACAAGTGTTTTATGCAACACGAAAAAGTTTTCAGACATCCTCTAACAGTTATGGAGGTGAAATATGGATTAGCTATCAACCCACAACGCGCTGTTAAAATTCAATCAATTATTGAAACCTTATTAAATTCAATTACAATTTTACCTTTTGACTCGAAAGAAGCAGAACAAGCAGCTCAAATCAGAAGCTTTCTTAAACAAGCAGGTTCACCTATTGGTGCTTATGATGTCCTCATCGCAGCTACCGCAGTCATCAATAATCACATAGTAGTGACATCTAATGTCCGAGAATTTCAAAGAGTACCTAACTTGCAAATCGAAAATTGGCGTTCTGTGTGAATAGCTGACTCCTCCCCTAACTTATCCTCGGTTAGCTTCCCGTTGAATATAGCAACCGCCAAGGTAATTAGGACATTCACTATTCACTACTCCCTATTCCCTTAAAACCACAGGAATTGCTTTTAGTAAATTATACAACTTTTTTATTAATCAATTGAATAATTTGATCTAATCTCTGTGATGTAAAATGGCAGTACATCTTTTTCTGCTTCTGTTAATTCAATTTCCAGATAATCACAGAGATGAATCAAATTGAACACTCCATATTTAGATAACTGCTGTCTAAATGTTTGCACTTCCTCTAAAATGCCCTGAAAGTGTCTCTTGATATCTGTTTTTGAAGTAAAATAATTACAAAATTGCTCGGCAATTGCTTTTAAATTCACTGAAAATTGGTTTTTTATTAAATATTTTTTTGATGTTTCCGGAAAAAGCAGATATTTATTAAACAGGGAAAACTTTCTATTTATCAGTTCCATTAAAATTTGCTGTTTAAGTTTTTCTCCCACATACTTCATCACTACAAGTTTTTGGGTATAACCTTTAGCTGTTTTTTCAATTAGTGAGCGCGAAATCAATCTTTCTATTGCATTTAAAAGTTGGAATTTAGGAACATTCGTCCAAATATTTTGAGCTAAGGTGTCAATAGTTGACAATTGGCGATGAATAGCTATAAAGTACATAATATGCCATTCTATGTCAGAAAGGCGATTTAACTGCTGCTCTAGTAAGTGAATAATATCACTCAGCAATAAAATATTTTGTTCTAGGAATTTGCCTATCTCGCCATCAAATAGCTCGATTATAGCATTAGTAACCATGTATATTTGTAAAGGGTTATGATTATAGCGATCGCACAATTCCTGTTTTTGCTCATCGGAACCTAGCAGTTGCTTTAATTCTACTATTTGAAGCGCTACTTCTGGAGAACCTTCTAACTGGAGGAAACGCACCTTTAAACCTACTTGCTCTAAAATTGCGACTTCAGTCGGCTTTTCTCTAGATGTTAAAATCAAACAGCTATTATGGTTGGTTTTGCCAATTGCTTGAATTAAATCAGCATATATGTGATATTCAGGGCGAAACTTTCCCAGGGAACCCGCATCTAAGACTGTTTCTAGGTTATCGAAAATTAATAGACATCGATAAGTACGCAGATAATCTATGAGTAGATTGATGTCGGGTTGAGTTTCTTCCTCATCGGATAACAATGAGACTAATTCAATTATAACATTAGTTCCCGAATTAGTATACTGTAGCGATCGCCAAATCACATAATCAAACTGATCTTGAATTTCTGTTGCTAATTGAGTCGCTAAACTCGTTTTACCAACTCCGCCCATTCCTAATAATGTCACCAAGCGACAGCCATCTTCTAGAATCAATGTTTTTAGCTGTCTCAGTTCTTGTAAGTGTCCATGAAATGATGAAACATCAATCGCCGTCCCCCAGCTTCTGTTTTTTTCCGAATAATCTGTAGTTTTACAATAATTTTGTGGCTGGTCATTAAAAATAGAAATTTCTTTCCAATCAAGATTTAATCTCCTACACAATTCTTCAAAAGTTCCATGATTAACAGCTTTACCAGTCAGGAAATTGCTAACTGTAGCTAGAGCTAAACCTGTATCATAAGCCAAGCTTCTTTGGTTGGGGTAGCCATTACGTATCACTGCTAACTTAACTTGATCAATACAATCATGACGAACTTTTAAAGACCTTGCCATTTTGCTTTCTGGTTGTTGGATATTTACACATTTTTCTCTCTTCTGTCACTTTCGGGAAACATTGGTAATCTCCGAATTTTCGAGATTTTTTATAGAAAGCGATTGACTTTGCCAGTGCCGTAGGCAATCGCACGATTATTTTCTCATCACAAATACAACAACCAAGTTGTTATAAAAGCATAGCCTGTATTAATTTCCTAATACAGCTTACAGAGATTGTCCTCCCCGAAATTGACAGAAGCGGGATTTGATGGATTTTGCTGCCACTTATATATAGATCCCAGCACAATCTACTTATACACTTCTGCCTTGAACTTGTTTTCCAACTTTATCTTCCATATCTTCACGCCAATACTGCAATTGTCCTTTATGTCAAAACTCATACCATATAAACTCATATCCTGCACCTAGCTAGCGACTGAAAATGTAGAGACGTTGCATAGAAAGTCTCTACACAGGCTTTCCCCACCTACCTGGCTTCAAAAACCTTGTTTTTCCGTGATTAAACGTAGGCGGACTTTGTTTGTGTAGCTGCGATTTTAAGGGTTCCAAGGCTTCGTGCAAGATGTCAGTTTTTGTAGGTTGGGTTAAGCGACAGCGCCACCCAACAAAAGTCCGTAAATATTCGGTTTACTTGCGTCAACCCAACCTACCTAATTTAATGTTTTTAGCTTAACCGACAAGTATTGGGTTAGGGGTGAAGTGCTGTAATTTTTATTTATACAAAGAATAATAAAAGTTAGTCATAACTTAGGTTAACTCAGTAAAACTCAGTACGGAAAACAGTAACGAAGTTGATAAAGTAAACAAACGCATCAACAGAAATATGAGGATTTTACTACCTGATTAACCAGGAGTAATATCTGCAAAGTTAAATACTACTTCACCTACACAAAAGGAAACAACCCAAAATGTCTAGAAATACCAGCCCATCTCAAACTTGGCTGAAACTCGTAGTTGATCAATCATTAGATACAGTCTTTGATCTGCTACATCAATTCGCTAATACTCCTCGTTTCCGTGAGAGCATAGCAGTTACATTTGGTAAATCAGTTGATGCTAGTGGCTTTCAGACTGCTTGGATAAATAGAGATTTTGCAACTTTACCTCCTATTGAAATCCGCAGTGCAGCCGAAATTAATGGTGCTAATGGGGCTTTTTCTCAAGACACTGGCAAGATTTATTTAGCTGCTGAGTTTATTCGTCAAAATGCTAACAATCTTGAAGCAATTGCGAATGTATTGCTGGAAGAATACGGGCATTTTGTTGATGCACAAATTAATGTCATAGATACACCGGGTGATGAAGGGGCAATTTTTTCGAGTTTGGCACAAGGGAAGATTTTAAGCGAGCAAGAATTAGCCGTGTTGCAGGCTGAGGATGATACGGCGACTATTACGTTAGATGGTCAGGTTATTGAGATTGAGCAGAATAATCCTGTCTTGAAAGTCACTAACAATAACGATAGTGGTGCAGGTTCTCTGCGCCAAGCCATCATTGATGCGGGTAATAAGGCTGGGGTAGATACCATTGATCTAACCAGCGTCAGTGGCACAATTAATATCAACAGTTCTCTAGTTCTTGGTGCAAGTAACCATATTAATTTTGTTGATGATGGTAACACCACCATTAGCGGTCAAAATGCCCGTCAAATTCTTACGGTGGATGGGGCTAATGTTACCTTCTCTAGACTGACCTTTGCTAATGGTTTAGCCAGAGGAGGCGATGGTAATAATAATGGTGGTGGCGGTGGTTTAGGCGCAGGGGGGGCGCTGTTTATTAATGCAGGGAATGTCACCCTTAATAATGTGACTTTTAGCGGTAACAGGGCTATCGGTGGTAATGGTGGTGCAGCTGGTGTGTCTAGCGGTCAGAATAGTTACAATTCTAACAACACTAATGGGGTAGCCGGAGGTCAAGGTGGGAGATTGAATTATAGCACCAGCGGAGGCGGTGCATCGGGTGGTAGTGGCGGTAGTAAGGGTGATAGCAATAACTATGATGGCTCCAATGGCAGTCCAGGAAGCCCAGGTGGTTTTGGCGGTGGTGGCGGTGGCGGCGGTGGCGGCGGCGGTGCTTATGGCTGGGTTGGTGCAGATCAAGGCGGAAATGGTGGAAATGGTGGAAATGGTGGTTTTGGCGGTGGTGGCGGCGGTGGCGGCGGCGGCGGTGCCGATTATGATCGTGATAGTACCAATGATAATGGAAGCGGTGGAGCAGGTGGAGCAGGCGGTAGCTTCGGTGGAAAAGGAAGCGATGGAGTCGGTGGACTCGCCGTTGGAAATACAAGTAGTGAAGCTAGTAATAATAACAGATTAAGCGGCAGAGGTGGCGGTGGCGCTGGTTTAGGTGGTGCGATCTTCGTTAACTCTGGTGCGAGTTTAACCCTACTCAATAGCGTTTTTACTGGCAACTCAGTCGCAGGTGGTCAGGGTGGAAATATCGGTGAAGGTGTAGCTCCAAATATTTTTCTCAAAAATGGAGCTACAGCCCAAGCCATTGGCACAAATTATAGTGATACCTCCGGTACAATCACGGATGTTACCTTCCCAACTAATGCCTATCAGTATAAGGGGTCTATCTATCGCCACACTACTGATGAAACATGGCAACAAGCTCAACTTCAGGCACAGAGTTTAGGCGGAAATCTTGTCACCGTCAATGATGAAGCCGAGCAACGTTGGTTAGTCAGTACCTTTGGTAGTAGTGAACCACTGTGGACTGGGTTAACAGATGAAGTCACAGAAGGCCAATTCAAGTGGGTCAGTGGTGAAACTTCTACTTACACTAACTGGTATCCAGGTGAACCGAATAATGATGGGAATGAAGATTATGTGGGGATGAATTTCCGTGATGCTGGCAAATGGAACGATTACCCCAGTACCACTTCTCAAAGAGGCATTATTGAAAACAAATTTTACGAGTATAACGGCAGCAAATATCTCTTAACTGGTCCTGGAACATGGGAACAAGCTCAAGCACAGGCACAGAGTTTAGGGGGAAATCTTGTCACCATCAACTCACAAGTTGAACAAGACTGGTTAGTTAATACTTTTGGTACTGAACAACTGTGGATTGGGTTGACAGATAAGGTAACGCAAGGCCAGTTCAAGTGGGCAAGTGGTGAAAATTCTACTTACACTAACTGGTATCCAGGTGAACCAAATGGTAATAATGGACAGGAAGATTATGTGGGGATGAATTTCGGTGGTGCTGGCAAATGGAACGATTACCCCAGTACCTATTCTCAAAGAGGCATCATTGAAATCAATCAGTATGCTGCAACTGGAAGCAATACAGATTCTCAGTTTTTCGTTCTCGCAAAACCCGAAAAATTTACCGTTAGTGCGGTAGGTGGTTTTGGTCCTGACATTTTCCAACTCAGATCCTACGACGGCTTAACCACCTCACAAAAAGTTTCTGGTTCTCAAGGCAGTGATATATTCAACATATCAATTGAAGGATCATCTGGTACAGTCGGACTGGACTTCAATACTGGCAAACTCAAACAGTTGGCTGAACTTTTAGTAGAACCTGATTGGGATGTTAGGGAAGAACGTCGTGCTGCGGATCTTACTCATGCTTCAATGGGGGCTAGTATTGATTATATAGCAATAGCAGCTAAATCAGCAACGTTTTTTGATATAACCGATACAGCTGAGAATGTAATTGATGTTTTTGCTGTTACTGCACACTGGGCTAATGATAGAGCTAATATCGCAAAAAACTACAACTTAGACATAAAGGAATATCAAAACAACTTGGCGGGTATTGGTAACTTCTTTGACGGTCAAGGAGCAAATGGTTGGGGAACTGTCAACGTAACGCAAAGAAGATCCATAGTAGAAATTATGGATTTTCAACCAGGGATAGATACCATCACACTTCCTAAGCTAACTGATAATAATTCCTATAACTATACATTAGCATCAGGTAGTATTAATGGAACAAGTGTAGAAGTAGCGTACAACAACCAAACAAATGAACCATCAACGTTTTTGAGAATTTACATAGATCCAAACCTTTTCCCAACAGTACAAGGTCAAAATGTTGGTGTAACGCAATTTATTGAGAGTTTGTTTACCAACAATGCGACTAATGGTGTTATCGGTAAGACTCGTAACAACACCAGCAAGGTAGCAGTCAGTGGAGAAAGCTACACTGGAACTATTGCTGGGGATTATATCTATGTTACCGAAAATAACCCCACTGTCGGCTCTGTCAAAATATACGGTCTTGCCGGTGATGATCTACTTGCAGGACGCAAAAATGGGACTAACGAAATATATGGTGGAGAAGGTAATGATTTAATTGTACCTGGTGGAGTGAATGACATTATTGATGGTGGTACAGGATATGACCAGGTTTATTATTCACAGAATACGGTAGGAATTTCTATCACCAGTAGTAACAGTACCAACTTCAAAAACGTTGAATCAGTCGTAGGTACTGACTACAACGATACTATCAATTTCAGTGATTTACAAGTTGCCCCAGAGGACGGATTACCCATAAATTTAGAGGGTAGCGGAGGAAATGACACTCTTATAGGCAGTCAATATAACGATGTCATTAATGGTGGAGAAGACGATGACTATCTTGATGGTAATGAAGGTAGTGACATTCTTTTTGGTGGACTTGGGGCTGATAAATTTGTATTCAATTCTGTATTAGAGGGTATTGATACTATCAAAGACTTTTCTCATTTGGAGGGAGATAAGATCGTGATTGGTTCTACCTTTGGCGCAACTGCCACAAGCCAATTCAATTACGACGATAATATAGGTGCTTTGAGCTTTGGTAGTAATCAGTTTGCTACTTTGAATACCAATTCTGGTTTCATTATTACCCAAGACCTGATATTATATAACAACAACCTCAGCCTCAATATCAACGGTAGTAGCAACGAATACGCTCTTTCCGCCGCCTCCCAAGATGTCACAGATGAATTCACCATCTCGGCTGATAAAACTCAACTAGGACTATCCGGTAACACCTGGAAAAAACTGGACATTGGTAATTACAATATTACCAACAACACCATCCTGGAATTTGAATTCCAAAGCAGCAAACGAGGAGAAATTCACGGAATTGGTTTTGATACTGACAATGATGTCATCAATAACCCCCAAAACTTATTCCAACTTAGTGGAACTCAAAATTGGGGACTGAATAACTTTAAAAACTATAGCACTGGTTCTGGTTGGCAATCTTACAGTATTACCGTAGGAGATTACTTCACCGGAGATTTCAACTACCTCACCTTTGCCAATGACCATGATGTAGCCTCACCTGATAGTAATGGTCAGTTCCGCAATATCCAACTCTACGAGAATCAGAATAACAACCTCAGCCTCAATATCAACGGTAGTAGCAACGAATACGCTCTTTCCGCCGCCTCCCAAGATGTCACAGATGAATTCACCATCTCGGCTGATAAAACTCAACTAGGACTATCCGGTAACACCTGGAAAAAACTGGACATTGGTAATTACAATATTACCAACAACACCATCCTGGAATTTGAATTCCAAAGCAGCAAACGAGGAGAAATTCACGGAATTGGTTTTGATACTGACAATGATGTCATCAATAACCCCCAAAACTTATTCCAACTTAGTGGAACTCAAAATTGGGGACTGAATAACTTTAAAAACTATAGCACTGGTTCTGGTTGGCAATCTTACAGTATTACCGTAGGAGATTACTTCACCGGAGATTTCAACTACCTCACCTTTGCCAATGACCATGATGTAGCCTCACCTGATAGTAATGGTCTGTTCCG
>NZ_CP007203.1:2783423-2812043 GCF_000340565.2 Nodularia spumigena CCY9414 | reverse complement strand
ACTCATCTGAACTTGTTTGAAATAGCATCTGCAATTCCAGCGCCGATGAATTTACTACACGGTAGTTACTTTGTACTGGAAGCAGTCAAACTATTAGCAGGTGGAACACTTTTAAGTTGGTGCTGGCGACAACAAGTTTAGTTATAATTTTCCTAGTCTTCAATTTCATCAAAAAACACAAGGAGGCCAAGTATGTTTGAGCTTTTTTGTGTTTTTTAGATTAATTATTCCGCGTCGGGTGAGCTATCCTAAGTTGACAATTAAATAGACATACTTATACACTTATAGACAAATATCTAAGTGTATTTATGTTTAAACCACATGAATTTGCCGAGAAAATTGGAGTTTCTGTTAAAACACTACAAAGATGGGACAATTCTGGAAAATTACCAGCAAAAAGAACACCATCGGGGCATCGGTTTTATACAGAGAACGACTTATTGATTATTCAGGGATTAAAACCCACAGAGCAACATCGTAAAAATATCGTTTATTGTCGCGTTTCTTCTAATGGACAGAAACCGGAATTGAGGAATCAAATCACCGCTATGGAAACATTTTGTTTAAATAGGGGTTTAGCTGTTGACGAATGGGTATCGGAAATTGGCGGAGGCTTGAACTTTAAAAGAAAGAAGTTCTTATCAATTATGATGTCTATGCTTCAAGGCGAAATCGCAATTATTGTCATAGCTCATAAGGATAGAATGTGTCGTTTTGCTTTTGAATTTATACAGGAGTTATCCAACTCTGTTAATTGCGAAATAATTGTAGCTAATCAAGAATCATTATCTCCTCAACAGGAATTAGTAGAGGATTTAATGGCTATCATTCATTGCTTTTATTGTAGATTGTACGGGCTAAGAAATTACTCTAAAGAGATTAAAACCAATCTCAAGAATGCCATTGACAAACCAGTACATGACATGGCAGAGTTAGACAAACAAGAAATACAGTGTTGAAGGTCGAACAATGCTTTTGTCCATCAAAACAAAGTTGAAATTAACCAAGGCTCAAGAGATAATCATGAGTAAACACGCAGGAATAGCGAGGTTTACTTATAACTGGGGTCTTGCTACTTGGAGACAACTTTACAAAGATGGATTTAAGCCCAATAAATATATACTAAAAAAGTTCTTTAATAACCATGTAAAAACAGAATTTGATTGGATTAAAGAAAAAGGTATTTGTCAGAAAATAACTCAATATGCTTTTGATAATTTAGGGGATGCTTTCTCTAGATTCTTCAGTGCTAAGAGTGATTACCCTAACTTTAAGAAGAAAGGACGCAATGATTCTTTCACTATTGATGCAGGTGGAAAGCCTATACCTGTAGGTGGCAAGTCGATAAAATTGCCTACAATTGGATGGATAAAGACCTACGAAGGTTTACCGCATACCACTTGTAAATCAATCACTATATCTCGTACTGCTGACAGTTGGTTTATCGCCTTTGCTTATGAACAAGAGCATGAACCAACCCTTAAAAAGTATGAAGTTGTAGGTGTGGATATTGGGGTAAAAGAATTAGCTACTCTTTCTACAGGTGTAGTATTTCCTAACCCCAAACACTACAAAACTAACCTGAGAAAACTTAAAAGACTTTCTAGGAAACTCGCCAGAAAGATCAAGGGTTCCAACAATAGGTATAAAGCTAAAATTACATTAGCTAGACACCATGCCAAGATAGCTAACTTGAGAAAGAATACCCTTCACCAAATCACTACTTACTTATGCAAAAACCACGCAAAGATAGTCGTAGAGAATTTGAATGTTTCAGGGATGCTATCTAATCATAAATTAGCTCAAGTAATTGCTGATTGCGGATTTTATGAATTCAAGCGTCAGCTAGAATACAAAGCTAAGAAGTTTGGTTGTGAAATAATCATTGCTGACCGTTGGTTTCCATCGACCAAAACCTGTTCCAATTGTGGACATATTCAAGATATGCCACTTTCAGAAAGAGTTTACAATTGCCAAAATTGTGGGCATTCAATGGACAGAGATTTAAACGCAGCAATAGTTTTATCGAGGTTGGCTAAACCTTGAACGCTTACCGAGGGATAACCGCTCCCATGCTCCCTTTGACGTAAGAAGTAGATGTCTAGCTTTGTCTAGTATTTATCTAGCAGGCTTCATCGTTAAATAATAGCAAACGTGCAGCCAGGATAGCAAACCCTACAGCTGCGATCGCCTTTAATAAACGCGTCGGTAATAATTCCGCCACAGCACCACCGGCTAATGCTCCTAAAAGGCTGGTGAGCAATAATGCACCAGCCGTACCGAAAAATACTGCTTTCCGAGATTGAGAACCTCCTGAAAGTGCGATCGCTGCTAATTGGCTTTTATCACCTAATTCTGAGAGAAAAACTGTAATAAAGCTGAGTCCTAAAAGATGCCAGTCCATATTTTTGGGGAATGGGGAGTAGGGAGTGGGGAATGGGAGTTTATGAATTACGAATTATGAATTACATCCCAAAACAGCATCAGGGAAATGAACAATAACATCATCCCGGCTGATTTTTCTACAGTTTTGGGACTGAGGCGATTAGCCATCCAACCACCTAAAAGCACACCTAACAAGCTGGTGGTGATTAGCGCCACCCCAGATCCGAGAAACACTACCCACGGCGCATGAGATTCCGCACTCATTAATAAAGTGGATAGCTGAGTTTTATCGCCAATTTCTGCAAGAAATATTGTAATGAAAGTGGTAGCGAAAATTGCCACTACTGATTCCTGCTTTTTTTGACTATCAGTAACTACAGGCTGAACTGGCTCAACGATTACAGCCGTTAAGTTAGATTCGTTACAGTCTTTTATTTCTGGTTGGTTTTCCGTCTCAGATGTGACAGAAAAAGTTACAGGTACAGAGTCAAGATTCACAGGCGGTAGCTCTAGTTGCTAGATGGCTTTCATATTTGTCTGCTATATAAAACCTAGACAAAACTAGACTTTACTTTCTACTTCAACGGGAGCATGGGAGCAGTTATCCCTCAGTAGACTTTCACGCCTTAGCCAGACGCGATTGTGTTCCAATTAAGTTTCTGAAAAAGACTACCACCATCATTGCTTGGTTTTCGCGTCGGCAATAGTCTCAATTCAATACTTGATATCACCGTATTATATATCAAGTAGTTGATTTTTTCCTAAAATATATATTGATTTTTGTGAATATAAGTATAGTTTTGTCTATGAAATTGTCAACTTAGGACTTGCTCATTTTCTCAGATTGTGGTCATAAATTGCAACCCCATTGCCCAAAATGCCATAGCTGAGGTAGGCAGGGGAGCAGGGAGCAGGGAGCAGGGGGGATAAATAACAAAGATAGTCTGATGAAATGGGGCAATTTATTTTCTGGAAATCCCAAAGGACTGATAACTGATAACTGTTAACTGTGTGATGGTTTGGAGATGAGAAGCCAAAGAAAATAAGGTGTCCCGATGAGGGCTGTAACTAACCCAGAAGGAATTTCTTGAGGAGCTAGGACAACACGACCCACGATATCAGCTAAAGTTACTAAAATTGCGCCTAAAATCGCCGCTATTGGTAATAGTTTGCGGTGTCGATCGCCTATTAATATCCTAGCAGTATGGGGAGCAATTAACCCCACAAAGCTGATAGTTCCCACTGTGGATACTGCCGCAGCTGCCAAAGCAACAGCGATCGCTAATATTACACCACGAGATGCCTGTAAACGCATCCCCAAAATTCGGGGTAAGTCTTCCCCTAACGCCATTAAATCTAGTTTGCGGGCAAATAACCACCCCAAGGGCAGTAAAATCACCGGAAAAGCCAACAATTGCCACACCTCATCCCACTGACGAGCGTAGGTGCTACCAGCTAGCCACACTAAAGCCTGGGCTACCTGCAATTTTGATTTCACCACCAATAAGTTAATCCCAGCCGCACAAAAGGCAGACACCGCAATTCCGACTAATGCTAGCCTCGCTGGTGCGACACCGTTTTGCCAAGCGGCTACATAAACCACCCCAAAGGCGACAACTGCACCGATAAAAGCTCCAATTGGGATAACGGTGCGGGGTAGTTTGATGTAACGCACGATGTTATGTAAGGCGCTGTCGTCTGGGGTGAATATGGCTGTGATGACTGTGGTGGGATGTTGGTTGATGTGGAGGAAGAGGAGTGTTAGTAGTATTAGGGTTCCTGTGATTAGGGGGCGAGTTTTGAGCATGGGGGGAGGTTTAAACGCAGAGGTACGCGGAGTTTAACGCAAAGGTACGCGGAGAGTGTCAAATCTGTTCTCTATTTTGGGTTAGGGATTTATGGATAGGGGTTGAAGAGTAGAGTGGGTGCGATCGCTGATAGGGTATCGTAAATGGTTTGATGTCTTAACTCTACACCTAGGATTAAATCAGGTTTTAATTGCGCGATCGCTTCTAAACTCGGTTCTTGGCGTGTCCCTATATCAACTACACTTTCAGCTAGGGATGGTTGTACATTCACATATTTTTGATAGCCCCGGATATCTGCAACTCCTACAGGTTGGATTCCCAAGGCTAGGAGGTTTTCTGCATACACCCATTCGAGGGCAACTACTCTAGTGGCAATTTTGCTAAAATTTTGGGGACGGGGAGAACGATTACAAGCTACTGTTAAGGCGGAAGCTGTCGCCGCAGTTAAAAAGTTACGTCTGGTAAATTTGCTCATTTTGCTATAGCTATCCTATTTGAATTTATGGAACCGCCAAGTCGCCTTCGCGTAGCGTCTCCCCTTCTCCCAAAGGGAGAGGCTAGCGCCAAGGGAGAAGGTCGCCAAGTGAAGAAGTAAAGATGCTATAAACTAATTTGTAATTCGTAATTCGTAATCCCTAATACCCAATCCCCAATTGACAAGGTAAACAGGTAGGATAGCCATTGATTGGATGAGGAATTACTGTCATTTCTACATCGAATACTTGCTGAATTATACTGGCTGTGATCACTTCTTTTGGTGTGCCAACGGCGACTACTGTTCCTTGCTTGAGCATGATTAGGCGATCGCTATAAGCTGCTGCTTGATTTAAATCATGTAACACCCAACCCACTGTTATTCCATGTTCTTGGTTGAGTCGTCGCACTAAACCTAAGACTTCTATTTGATGGCGGATATCTAAAAATGTTGTGGGTTCATCTAGTAATAATACTTTGGTTTGCTGTGCTAATGCCATCGCTATCCAAGCCCTTTGACGTTCTCCACCAGAGAGGCTATCTACTATTCTGTCTGCTAGGGGTTCTAATCCCGTTACAGCTAACGCCCATTCCATCGCTGTAATATCTTTTGCAGAAAAACCCCCTAATAGATTCTGATGGGGATAGCGACCATAACCAATTAATTCCCATACAGTCACACTGGGCGGTGCTTCTGAGGATTGGGGTAATATTGTCAGTTTGCGTGCTAACTCTTTTGTCGGTATCTGGGTAATATTGCGACCGTTCAAATAAATAGCACCCTTATTTGCGGGAATTAGTCTTGCTAGGGTGCGTAAAACGGTACTTTTCCCCGAACCATTCGGCCCCAGTAATGCAGTGATTTCTCCCAGAGGTAACGTTACTGAGCAAGTCCTAAGTTGACAATTTTATAGACAAAACTATACTTATATTGACAAGAATCAATATATATTTTAGGAAAAAATCAACTACTTGATATATAATACGGTGATATCAAGTATTGAATTGAGACTATTGCCGACGCGAAAACCAAGCAATGATGGTGGTAGTCTTTTTCAGAAACTTAATTGGAACACAATCGCGTCTGGCTAAGGCGTGAAAGTCTACTGAGGGATAACTGCTCCCATGCTCCCGTTGAAGTAGAAAGTAAAGTCTAGTTTTGTCTATGTTTTATATAGCAGAGGTCAGCAACGATGATTTTGCCATCATCAGCTATTTGCAGATTTTGAGATGCGATCGCCATGAGGACGGGCAAGATGCCCATCCCACAAGACATTCAGTAAATCTGAATATGCAAAATAGATGTGTTTTAGCTGAAAATCAACCCAAAACTATATTGTAGAGACGCGATTTATCGCTTTTCCAAAGAGCTTTAGGGACTGACAAATCAAAAAACATTCCAAATTTTCTTGTGGGATGGGTGTCCCCACCTGTCCCCTAAAAACCAACGGCTTTGTCGAAGCGGAGAATTTCCAAACTGCGATCGCCATAAACTCCCTCTATTTGCTGACGACAGCAGTCAATGGCAAAATCGTCAAGTTCTTCTGGCTCAATTTCGTACATATCCTGAAATATTTCTGGCTCTACACGACAGAACCGGGGACGATTTGCGTAAATAGTGCATTCTCGGCTGGTATGGTCGAAATTAACACACCATCCGCCTTCGCCTACCATACTCAGGTATAGTTCTAACTCGGCTGGGGAAAGATACTCTGCTAAATCTGGACGCTCTGCGGGGTCAAGATTACAACAAGCCCCACATTGTTTCACACATTGCCAGTTTGCCATTTTATTTATTTTCCTATAATTTTGTTAAGTAAATTAAATGTAACAGCCCACAGCCAGATATGATTAATGGCGAGTTTTGCAACTGAAGTTACTGTATTTTGAAAAGTTAAGAGGACAAGGGAAAAAATGTTTGACACTTTAAGCAATCTTAATTGGGAAGTTATCTTCCAGCTAGTTTCCGTTGGACTAATCCTCATTGCTGGACCACTAGTAATAGCAGTTCTGGCATTTCGCAACGGCAATATGTAAAACTGCAACATCCTGAGTGCTGAGTACATTTAAAGCTCATAACTCAGGACTCAGTGCCGATAATACCTGAAGAGCAGCTTGGATAATGTTGTCATACTGTGGTTGAGATATATCAATCTCTTTGGAGTCTTGACGATTGTTGCCTAATAAACCAATTGTACGTCCTGGTTGCATGACTAAAATTTTGCCTTCAGGATTTTTAATTCTTAATTCTGGTAAAACATCGTTTTGATAAATACCACAAGTATAATTTCGCTGTTTGTACTCAAAGTTAGTTTTTAATGGACTCGCAGAGGACTGATTAAATAAATCAGATATGGGTAGTCTTTGGGAATTGATGGCTTGTTGACTCAAATGATCATTGGCAAGTCTTGCACCGAGTAATTCTAACTCAATGGTAGTATTGCCGTTGAAGTGATTCTCTCGCAGCTTGTAAGCGATATCGATTCGCGGTGGTAGGGGGAAATAATCGCCCCAACGCCAGGCGATCGCTTTAATTTTATACTGTTGATCATGAATAGTTTGGCTCAGTGTTAATTTAATGTTACCCTTACCCACAATTTTTTGCTCAATGACTTGAACCCCAGATGTCCAAAATAAGGGGTCGGGGTTCTCCATACCGCAGGGATGCAGAGCATTTATTTGTTGGTAAAGCGGCTGATTAAGTTGATTGAAATCAGCTTCAGCATCAATTCTGAGTAGTGGTTTGAGGTGCTGTAGTTCTAGACACTGATTCGCAAACTCACATAAACGCGATCGCAATATCTCTAAATTAGCTGCTGGGAAAGAGAAACCCCCGGCGGCTTTGTGTCCCCCAAATTTACCTAATAAATCGTGACAATATTGTAACGCTTCAAACACATTAAACTCAGGAATTCCACGAGCCGAACCGCGAATGTGTCCTTCATCCTCATAAGTGCCAATAAACACAGGCACACCGTAGCGTTCTACTAAGCGAGAGGCGACAATGCCAATTACACCGTGATGCCAATTAGGTTTTATAACTACTAATACTCGGTCTTTTGGGAGTTCAGATACAAATTCGGCTTCTACATAGGCGATCGCTTCCTGTTCAATTTCCTCGCACATTTGCTGACGGCTAGTGTTCGTTAACTCACACTGCATCGCCCGGTCTAATGCGATCGCCATATCATCAGTAGTTAATAATTCAATCACCGTCTGAGGATCACCAATGCGACCAATAGCATTAATGCGTGGCCCCAAGCGAAAGCCAATATCTTCAGGCTTTAAACTTTTCGCAGATGAAGCAGAAGGTTTCCTTGCTCCCTGCTCCCTGCTCCCCTGCTCCCTGCTCCCCTGCTCCCCTGCTCCCTGCTCCCTGCTCCCTGCTTCTTCCCTCACCTGTAACCCAGCTACTTGAATTAACGCCTTGATTCCTGGTAAATTAGACTTGGGTAAATGCTTTAAACCACGTTTTACCCAGCGACGGTTGACCCCCGTTAAAGGAGCTAAGTCTGCAATGGTTCCCAGTGTAAATAAAGCTAACATCGGCTGAACTAAGCCCTTAATCTCTCCTAACTGTTGTGCTAAAGATACCGCTAAAATGTAGGCGACACCCACACCCGCAACACCCCGATAAGGTGACGATTCTGCAATCAGTTTCGGGTTGAGAATAGCGTTAGCTGGGGGTAATTTTGGGGGGATGTCGTGGTGGTCTGTGACAATGACATTCAGACCGAGTTCTCTGGCTCTGGCGATGGGTTCATAAGCGGAAATCCCATTATCTACAGTCAGAATTAACTCTACACCTTCACTGTGAAATTCTTCAACAATGCGTTTATTAATTCCATAACCATCGTGCATTCGGCTAGGAATAGCATAATCCACTTGCGCGCCTAAACTGCGGAGACTACGCAACAGTAAAGCCGTGCTAGTCATACCATCAGCATCATAATCACCACAGATCGCTATTTTAGCTTGAGATGCGATCGCCTGTTGCAATAACTCCACACTCATCGCCAAATCGGGAAATTCTTCTAGAGGTGAAGGTAAAATTAAAGACTCTGGATTTAAAAATCCTTGTGCTGCTTCTGGTGTTGTAATCCCACGATTAATTAATAACTGGCTAATAATGGGGGAAACATTGGTCATCATCGCCAGATTTTGGGCAAATTCTGGTTGCTGTGGATAAATTTCCCAGCGCTGATTCGGTAAACCCTGGTGAGGTGTTCTCGGTTTTGGGAAAGATTGATCAAGCATCAATTATCAGTTGTGAGTGTTGCTCCAAAAAGTAATTACTTAATTTTCCACAAACACATTTTATAACCCTGCGAGGGTATTTAATACTTTTGACTTCCCCTCCTGGGGCGCTCATAACATTTTTTGCACACCTTAAAACACATCAAGCCGACCATCATTCAGGATATCCGTATCATCCCAGAAAACGAGCGAAATATTTGGTTTTGTACAGTGTCCATGCTGCAATAATCTAACATTATTTTCCTGCCTACAGCAGGTTGAAGGAAAATAGGTACTACTTTGATGTTAAAACTGCTGTGGGGTGGGCATCTTGCCCGCCCTAGTGTACTTCACTTAAATCAAATATGCTGTATCTGTCAGCACAGCACTCCCCATTCTCCTAATTCCAAGGAAAAATTTCCAAATGAACTGCTGCTGCTCTCCCCAAAACTTTTGTCCCTCGTTCAGGTAAAAGAATATCAGCTAAGAAACCATCTGCATTGGGATTGGGATTTATGGGAATGTGCGGTTCTTCACTTTCATAATTCCAGGTGTACTTAGCCCTGTATTCACCATTTAAGGCTGTGACATCAATGATCAGAAAATCAGACCACAGGGGTACTTGGTCGAGATGGCTACCAAACAACCAGTTGCGCTCTTGTTTCACGAAGGAATGCAAAGCTAATTTAATCGCATATCTACAAGTACAATCATTACTAGCTGAGTAACTAGGTATCATGAAAGCTGTAAATAGTGGAACTGGTTTAGACCTGTTTAATTCTACTGTGATCGGACAATGATGTTCAATTTTTTGTTCATGTATAGCAACAGGAAGACCACGCAGAGCCGAGCGGACTTCCATCTGATAAAAAGTCGTGTTGCGATCGCTTAACTCCACATGACACAGAGATAGTTTAACCTTAAGATCGCCAAAGAAAAAGCGTTGCAGATTTTGATAAGCTTCTTCCGAGTTGACCATTCCAAAACGCCCACCATGAGTCCGATAAATATAGGCGCGATGCGATCCTCTCACATAGGCTTTCTCAATTTGAACTAAACCATCACTTTGAGCGCCTACCGTCCTCTGTGCAACACCAAAAGCAGCTTCGTAATCATGGGCATTTGTACCAATAATACAAAAAACCCGGTCAACTGGAAAAGCGTCATTTAGACTTTGAGGATCAAAGCTATCAGGTAACAAAAGTTTTTGCTGTGTTTTAGGTGTCAAATATTCATACATCCGCCGGGGGACAAAATCATCCATATTATTTAATCTGAGCGTGTCGATGATTTTTTCGATTATGCCACGCCCCATCTCAAAATGAATGCCACCATGAGGTGTACCATAGGTTAAGAATTTATCAATATGATCAAAAGCTTTCTCATTGTTCTCTGGATAAATCTTCTGGATCAGACTGCGACAAACTAGACCCCCCATAGAGTGGGCAATTAAGTAAACTTTCTTAGCACCTGTCTTAGATTTAACAGTCGTGATCAAATCTCTTAAACCCTGTGCGACTTCCTCCATTGAGAGTCTGATAGCTTTTTGAGAACCAAAGCTTTTGGTAGTGTCATCATAAAATCGGTAGATCCAAATAGATTTCCAGTAATTTTCCAGCTGCTGATCCTGATGATGGTCAAAAACAGGACGATAATCGTGGTCAGTAATTAGCCGCAGTAGTGGACTCTCGAAAAAAAACTGCTCCGGGTTTCCTTCCGCACCTACCCGAATATGTGCGGATCCATCATTGAATCCATAAAATGGATCTTCGACGGTTTGCTCAACGTCTTGATCTGATCCAGCATATCCACGGACATAGATGATTGGTAAATATTTCATATTATTTGCTTTTCTGAAACTTAAGTTTACCTTTCAGGCTTAGTTGCAATTAAAACCTACCAGAAGATATATTTTTTGATATGAGTTTGTTAGAATTTGTATTATTTTGGCTAGTCATTTATATGCAAAAGCTGGCGTTAGCTGCAGGAATCAGCCTGTGCTTGGGTTTACTGATGAGTGAGCCGGTAAAAGCTGCTAAATTGACCATAACTCCCACAGTTACTTTTGAAGTCGTAGATGGTGGGTTTTTAGGGACTTTCGATGGCTTAGGTGATGAGATTTTTCCTAATAATTTTGATACTGTAGTTTTAGGCTTTGAAGGAGAATCGGCAGAATTTGCCGAATTTGATCTGACTCAATTCTCTATTCCTCCTTTAGAATCAATTAGTAGTGTGATTTTTCAAGCTCAAATATCTACCACACAAGTTTTTGGTCTTGGCTCTCCTGGTGGTGTTCCGCCCAATAATCTGGGAGTATTTGGGTATGTAGGGAATGGGGAACCCAACGCATCTGACTTACAGGCAGGTATACTTTTAACTACAGTTGATACATCAACTGCTATCGGTGGGGAAATTATCCGTTTTGATGTGACTTCCTTTGTTCAAAAACGAATTAACAATGGTGATAGATTTGTGGGTTTAGCAGTCCGCGCCCAAGACCCAGGCGGTGTAGTATTAGGTGGTGCGAATTTCGGTGGGATACCTCCAACACTAATTATCTCAACCGTTCCTGAATCTTCTACTACTTTAGGTTTATTAGCCTTTGGTGCTTTAGGTGTAGTAGCAATGCGAAAACGCTCAGTTCGGCTTTGAGGAAAAATTGGCGATTTACTCAATGGTCGCTCCTTCTAACCAAACCTCCCCATCATTCGCAAGTAACTTTTCTGCTGCTTCTAACATAGATGCGGCGATATCTTTTAAATCTTCACGATTATTCAAGTAAGTTTTTAGCGCTGACCTGGGGTCAATACTGCTACTAGCGGTCAATTCCGGTATCCTGGGTCGAGCTAACTGGCTGACTAATTCGGCTTGAATGGTATAATTGTGGGCTGGAGTTAAGGCTGTATGGATGGAAGCGCTATCAATCATATCCATCTGTTCAGAGCGGAGTTTATAAATTAACCGCACAACCGCATCTTCTATATTATATTTAGCGATCGCCTTCATTAAAGCAGCTTGCGGATCTTCAGCTTTAGATATATCCACCTCTATGGTGCGGAAAGTCCGAACCGGTAAAGGACAAAACTCCCAATCAGCGCTTCCTCGCTCCAATTGTATCATCACATAGCCTTTATCTTCTTTTTCTTCGCTAAAATCTACCCGTTCAATACTTCCGGGATAAATCACAGGTGGGTTATTAGATTTATTCAAATTCTGGTGACGGTGGACGTGTCCTAATGCGACATAATCAAAACAAGGTCGCGTCAGCAAAGATAAAGGTAAAGTAAAACCCTTACCCACAGCTAAAAAACGCTCCGCTCCTAAAGTTGCATTATCAGCCATTAAGTGAGCCAAAAGCACCGTAGGGACATCAGGGTCAAGACGGCGAATTTCTCCTTCTAAAACCACTTGTAAACGTTCCGTTAATAGTTCATTAACTTCAGCCAAAGACGACTTTTCCGTTTCTTGACGAGTCATCAAAGTGGAACGGGTGAGCCAAGGTAAAGTAATTACTTGGACTTTTCCATTACGAGTTTCGATATTGTGAGTGGTTAAAGTATCACCCACCACAAAACCCCGAACTCCCAAGGTGCGGTAAATATTTAAACTCGCTCCTCCTACTCCTTGAGAATGTTGGTCATGGTTCCCGACTAATAGCACCGTGGGAATATCTGCATCCACGAGCCGGCGAAACTGACTTGCAAAGGCTTCTTGCACATATGGCGCTGGGGTCGCATCTGGGAAAGCATCACCACCAAATATTACTAAGTCTACTGTATCTTCTAGCGCTCGGTCAATACATCGGGATAATGTCTTGACAAAATCCTCTAATCGTGTATTGAACCCTGTGGCGGGATTCATGCGTCCGTGAGAGAAACCGCTTCCCATGTGAATATCGGAGAGATGCAGGATTTTAATCATCTTTGTCAGGTATCAGTTGACCTTTGTTTAACATACTAATAGACATCGACCGAATTCAAACCCTTGTAGAGAACATGGAACGTCTCTACATTCTGACTAATTATCTGGAAATTACGCAGCATTTCTGCGCCAATATCTCAAAACTAAGTTGATTTTCTGACTTGTCAACTGTAATTATACAAGGGTTGCAGTCAACTTTTAGCACTCCAGCAGATTGATAAGCGATTTTTGAGCAAATACTACTGTTTTTACGAAGAAAATTAACGATATCTTAAGTTTTACACTGGTTTTATATACATTTATGCGATTACTGATAAGTTAAGAGAATCATAAAAAATAACGGATTTTACAAAAAATGAATAATTCAAATCTGCCTAATCAATTCGGCCAATCTATGATTATGGGTGGTTTAATCATGTTGACCAGCGTTAGTATTATCGCCATTATGAATATGTTCTAAGCTTAAAAACTGTAAACTTTAGCAAATAAATTTGATTAATCCCTGCTCAATAATGAGTGGGGTTTTTACATTTCTTAACACTAATGCTTTACAAAATAATATAATATCAAGTCCGGCAAATTACTTACGATATGTCATTGCGAGTGCAACGAAGTGGAACGACGCAATCGCCCAGACTCTGCGATTACTTCACTTCGCTATCGCTACGTTCGTAATGACAAGCGTTTATTCGGACATGATATAATTAGGCGATTTTTTATGAGTCTGAAAAAACAAAATATTCGTAGGTTGGGTTGAGGCTTTGCAAACCCAACAAAACCAGGGACTATTGGCGTTGGGTTTCACTTCATTCTACCCAACCTACAATTTTTTTAATACTTTTCTGTCACCCTTTGGCTAAAGCTCAACGCGAAATTCTTTAGATATTACAGTTTACAAGTCTCGACGCGACACAAGAAACAACATTCCAACCACCCCACAACCAAGGGAGGTGCGCTTCAGGTGCTGTCATATCAAAACTAATATCCTTGTAGTAGAACCACTTTCCTCTTTTTCTCCATCCTACCTTGTCCCCAAAGGCCTTCCATATTTTCTCGTCGTAGTTTCTCGTTCCCCCCAAACTTTGATAAATGCGTTTCTGCACAGAAAAACCAAAGCGCCCGTTACTGTAATTTACCCACAACTGGTCAATAGTGCGGAGTTCTTCACAGGGAAAATTATCAATACTTTCAGTATTTAACCAACCTTCGTTTTCCCGATTCACCACCGTTAACATTACCCGTCTTGTTTCCTCGTCCGCTTCTTTCCATCTTCCAGCAGCGAGTAAGTAACGCAGGTGACTATAGTCCATCCCCACAGATGATATTAGTCCCCCCTCCTCGCTTGCGCTTAGGGGGTTAGGGGGTGGGGTTTTTATCTTTAAAGCATTCACAACTTCTTCAACAGATTGATAACGCTGCTTAGGGATAGGATTTGCTAGCTTTTCCAAAATCTTCCCTAATTCATCACTAACAATATTCCCCGTTAGGTAATCTCGCCATACCCATTCTCCCTCCATCACATCATATAAATCAAAGGGACTGATTTGAGTTAATAAATGCAGACAAGTTACCCCTAAACTATATAAATCACTAATATATTTAGGTTTTCCATGCAACTGCTCAGGAGCGCAATATTCCGCCGAGCCGATAATTGTTCCTGTAGCTGTGCGCTGTTTTTGCTCTACTACCTTAGCTGCGCCAAAATCCACTAAAAATAATTTATTGTCAGCACTGCGGCGAATGATATTTTCTGGTTTAATATCTCGGTGAATTACCTGTTGACTGTGAACAAACTGCAAGATTTGCAATAGTTCTATTAATAATTCTCGAATCTGCTTTTCTGAGAAAACACCATTTCTGTCTAACTCGGCTTGTAGAGTTTCGCCTTTAACAAATTCTTGGACTAAATATTGGCGATTATCTGCGGTGAAATAAGCCATTAACTCTGGAATTTGCGGATGCTTACCCAACTCCTCTAAACGTTCTGCTTCTTGACTAAACAACTGGGAAGCCTTTTCAATACTGTCTGTTCCTTGTGCTTGGGGGAGAAATTGCTTAATCACACAAAACGGTTTTGATGGTTTATCTTCGTCAATGGCTAGAAATGTGCGACCAAAACCCCCTTGTCCTAAAATTGACTGAGGCGCATACCTTTCTCGCAGCAGTAACTTGCTCCCGCACTTCTGGCAAAATTGGAAATTATCGGGGTTAGGGTGGAGACACTCAGGATTAAGACATTGACGCATCGACTCAACACCAGGGGCTTGTTATTTATGGCTGTAAAAATTATACATGGTTTCTGAGTAATTTGGTTTGAGGAACGTAGCTTTTTTCGGTGGAGGGGAAAGCAACATTTGCACGAATTTGTTGGGTTTCACTTCGTACCCCTACGGGGAAGCAAGCTACTACCCAACCTACAATTGTGTACAATTTTCTTAAATTTGACTTTTTACTTCCTGTTAGGGCGATTCGATAAACATAGCCTTTCCTAGTCTAGTGAGGTACGTATTTATCTGTATTTATCTGTGTAATTTTTAATCGTCTAATAAACTCATTAATGCATCAAGTTCAGGATCTTGTGATTCTGATAATTGATGCTGTAATTCTAATATTTGCTTATTTAATACTTGCGATGTATAAACCATGTTAGATGATTGAGCAATTTTTAATTGACTTTCTTTGATTCTAATTTTTCTTAATAGTTGATTTACGGCATCAATTGAGTTATAATCTTGAGAAATCATCGCCTTACACCCATTCAGATATAAAGTTAAACTGCCGAAATATATATGATATCGCTGCGTTGAAATTTCTACTATAAATTATACATCCTATTAACTCAAACTTGTTCCAAGGCATACAGTTAACTAAGGCTAAGTAAGTCGGCACTAATATTTCAAGCTATATTAAGAACTTTTAATGTAGGGTGTGTTGTCGCGCAGCGCAACGCACCTTCAAAACTTAGGCTTTTTGTGTCAACAATTCAAGGTGCGTTAGCCTACGGCATAACACACCCTACGAACAATTTATATTTCTTCATGTACATTGAATTTTTCTCGCCGACTTACTTACAATGATTTAGGTTCAAGTCTGAGATTGTCAAAATAAATTTACAAATTGTATTCTATAACGCTAAGGGATTCCCGCCTGTGTAAATATTTGTTGGGGTGTAATTTGCAGCCCTTCTAATAGAGAATCTTCTAAACTATCTTCACCAGTTTTTGTTTGCGGTCTATTATCAGGATAGAATATTGTCACTGTTTTCGCTCTGGCATCCACAACCCAAACTCTCATCACACCAGCATCAAGGTAATCTGTGGCTTTGGCGCTCATTTGTCCAAAGCTTTGATCTGGGGAAATAATTTCAATGGCTAAGTCTGGAGGTATGGGACAAGGTTCATCTTCGATTACGTCACTAGATAGCCGAGAGTAGGAAACATAAAGCAAGTCTGGTACTGGAACCCAATCTCGACCTTTGCGTTTTAAAGTAACTGCCCATTCGATACCAACCTCACCGCGATTTTGCACCCATAGTATGAGAATTTGACTAATAGCAAGGGTTAATCGTGAGTGATATCTTTTTGGTGCCATTTTGGGTTTTGCTTCGCCATCAATTAGTTCGTGGGTGATATCCCCGAAGGGTAGAGATAAGAATTCTTGGAGTGTCAGTTGAGATTTAAGTTGAGTCATAACATTAGCGTAGCTTACCGTACCTTTGTCTCTATTTTGATAGAGTTTAAGGTAACTATCAATGTATTGAGAAAATGCGCTTAATTTTATACAGCAAGCCGGGATGTCATTTGTGTGAGGGTTTACAGGAGAAGTTGGAACAAGTCAAAAATCTCAGTTTTGAGTTGGAAGTTCGGGATATTACGACTCGTGAAGATTGGTTTTTGGCTTATCAGTATGAGGTACCGGTAATTTGTTTATCTAACCACCCAGGCGCAGAGGACGCAGAGGGGGAGGGGATTGAGGAGCGTTTACCGCGTCCTTCTCCTCGTGCTAGTGTGCAGCAGTTGGGGCAAATGTTGAGTAAGTATTTTTCTAATTAGGAAAAAATAATGCAAAATAATCCCAAGAGATTTTTGTGGCGAGGTTCACTAAATGAAATTGCGGGAATTACTAGCTGCTGTAGATGGTGTTGATTATCAGGGTTTGGCGGATGCGGAAATCAAGGGTTTGAAGACGAATTCTCATGCTTGCGGTGTGGGTGATTTGTTTATTGGTATGCCTGGAACCCGTGTAGATGGGGGGGATTTTTGGCAAAGTGCGATCGCCTCTGGTGCTTTGGCGGCGATTGTTTCACCAGCAGCTTTACAGAAAAATCCTCCCACTGGTGAGGCTGTGGTTCTGAGTGCGGCAGATATGACTCAAGCCTGCGCCCAATTAGCGGCGGCTTTTTACGGTTATCCAGGACAAAAACTTAAATTGGTGGGTGTGACTGGTACTAATGGTAAAACTACGACTACTCATTTAATTGAATTTCTGCTCACGAAAGCCAATCTATCTACGGCTTTGATGGGAACTCTTTATACTCGCTGGCCTGGTTTTGAACAAACTGCTGTCCACACTACGCCTTTTGCTGTGGATTTACAACAGCAGCTAGCTGAAGCTGTGAATGCTGGTTGTGAGTTTGGGGCGATGGAAGTTAGTTCTCATGCTTTGGCGCAAGGTCGAGTTTTGGGGTGTGAGTTTGAGGTGGCGGTGTTTAGTAATCTCACTCAAGACCATCTGGACTATCACACCGATATGGAGGATTATTTTGCAGCGAAGGCGTTGTTATTTAGTCCTGAATATCTCAAGGGAAGAGCGATTATTAATGCTGATGATGACTACGGTCAGCGTTTAATTGCGTCCTTAAGCTCAGAACGGGTTTGGAGTTACAGCGTCAATAATCACAGTGCTGATTTGTGGATGAGTGATTTAAGTTACGAGCCGAATGGTGTAAGCGGGATGTTACATACACCAAAGGGTAATGTGGCTTTTCGTTCTCCTCTGGTTGGGCAGTATAATTTAGAAAATCTTTTGGCGGCTGTGGGTGCGGTTTTACACTTAGGACTAGATTTGCAGTTGGTAGCTGCGGCGATACCTGAGTTTCCTGGGGTTCCGGGACGGATGGAACGGGTACAAATTAATCCTGAGCAAGAAATCAGTGTAATTGTGGATTATGCCCATACTCCTGATAGTTTGGAGAATTTACTCAAAGCTGCGCGGCCGTTTATTCCGGGAAAAATGATTTGTGTGTTTGGCTGTGGGGGCGATCGCGATCGCACTAAGCGCCCCAAAATGGGTAAAATTGCGGCTGAGTTAGCTGATGTAGCGGTGCTAACTTCAGACAATCCCCGTACTGAAGACCCGGAACGGATTTTACAAGATGTTTTGGCGGGAATTCCTGATACAGTTAAACCTACAGTGATATGCGATCGCGCGATCGCTATTCGCACGGCAATTTTACAAGCACAACCCGGTGATGGCGTGTTATTGGCTGGTAAAGGTCACGAAGATTACCAAATTCTCGGCACTGAAAAAATTCATTTTGACGACCGAGAACACGCACGAGACGCTTTACAAAAAAAACTCAATGTCCAAACTTAACTCACCGCGCCATTGACTAAAAATTCCCCCCTCTCCTTACTAAGGAGAGGGGTTGGGGGTGAGGTTGGTGCATTTGATCTTTTGCTTACTGGTAACTTCCAAAGGTAAGAAAATAGTTAACACTTCCCCATAATGTTGGCGTTGGCGTACAATCAGTTTGCCACCAATAGCTTGAAATAGATGCTTCGTTGCTGCAATATTTAAACTAATCGTACCTGTTTCTGGCTGAAACATCAGCAGTTGACCAAGAGCTTTGCGAATCGGTGGTGTGACATTCCCGTCGCTTGGGCTGCTTCCTTGGCAATTGAATTGAGGAGATAATTGTAACTTGAGTTGATCACCAGCCGGAATCACCTGCACTTGAATATGACTCCCTGGGGGTAAGCTGCGGGTGAAATTCTCCATCAAACCAGTGAGGATTTGATCCAGCATATTGGGGTTACTGACCACTGTGGGAAGTTGCTGCGGTAAAATGACATCTAAGGTCAAATTTCGCCGATGCGCCGCTTGTTGCCAACGAGGCACACTCTGACGCAACACCTGATCTAAGGACATCGCTGTTAGTTGAGTACTTAGAGATTTTACCGGGGGAGAGGTTTCTAATTCTGCTGCTTTAAACAGTAACTCCATCCGGTCAATTTGGTCGGTACACTCGTGATCAATAATTTCTAGGCGATTAGTGACGTTAGCAGGTAAATCTCGCCGTTTGAGTAGTAGGCGAGTCAGGGTGCGAATTGTGGTTAAGGGTGTGCGAACTTCGTGAGCAAAAGCTTGGAGTAGTTCTACATCCGGGATTGGGGATTTCGTCTGAGGCTCGGTTTTATGTCCGCAGCCTCCACTGTTTTCTGATACTTCCTTATTGGCTTCTGGCTCTGTCAATTCCTGAAGTAACAACTGGCTAAACTGAATTATCGTGCGGTAATCTGGTGCTACTGGAGAATAGTTTTTTACTAATGTATCTAGTTCTGCGAAAAATTCGGGATTACTCAGCATTACCCTCGCACCGAGCGCTCGCCAGGCTTGCTGTACTACTTCTGGATCAAAGGAAAATGAAAATGCTTTATCACCGGTTTTGTCTTCTTTTAAAACCAGAACTAATCTAAATTTGTCTGTGAACACCAAGCAAAAACGCTCTGTTACCAGTGGATCGGCTGGTAGTAAAGGCAGCACTGATTCATGAGAAACCGTTTGTTTATTTGCTACGGCGATCGCACTCGGCATCCGAAATGGCATCAGTGCCAAGGGGTTAAATGGTTTGGCTGTAAAAGTGACAGTTTGCAGGCGTTGAGTTAATGTTGGCTGACTAAATAGAGGTGCTGGTGCAGCTAACACTAATCCTGGGGTCGCATCAGGTGAAGCACTTGCTAAAGTGTTGATTAGCAGTTTTTCTGTCGCGGCTAAACTGACGCGCCACTGTTGCTCTGCTTTGGTTGGTGAGCATTCAGCCACAGTTGCTTGACTTTCGGCTAAAATTTCACTCAGACTTGGCAAGATCCATTGATACACAGGTATTCACCCCTTGATTGAAGAGCGACTGGCAGCGTTTAAATTAGGCATTTCACTACTACTTATGAGGTTATATTCTTTTGTGTATTGGCGACAGTGGTATAACCGAACAATATAGGTGAAATTTCCCCTGTCAACAGTTTAAATTGAGCGATCGCAACTGGATAAAACTCTTGTGACTTCACGGCGGTACTAGTCCTCTCCAGAAAACTTTGGCTATCGGCCTGGTTGTTCAAAGGAGTGAGATATCTGTATTCACACACCCCAAAAAAGGAATTTCACCAATCAAAAAGAAAACTTTACCATCTCAATTTGCCGCCCCTCTTATTCGTGCTAATAGATGAAAATATGGTATCTTAGTAGAGATTTATGACCTTTAACCCACGTTTTCAGGGTTTAAACGTTCATCAGTTGTTTGGCTTAACGCTTTGTCAAGCTCAATAATTATAGCTGGGGAGTGGTCCGTGGGTAGGGGCGGGTTTAGCCAGTGAGTCTATGGTTCATCGAAATTCTTCATAAACCCGCCCGGACACCGAGTAGGGTGAAAACCTTTCGGTGTCTAACTTTTCTAATCAGTTTATGTCCTAACGTCCTTGGCGGTTGCTATATTTTAATCAAGACACAGAGATGAAAAAAAAGTTTTTTGATTTTTGTTTTGAAATTGAATTTTATCTCAAGATAGCTATTGCTTGTACAATTGTTCAACAAATATTTTATTTTGTGCTGCAAAATAAGCAATACAACTTTATAACTCAGGTGTTGTTGTATTGGCTTGTTGGTTCTATCTCCTTTTATGGTATTGGTCTTTTCATTGAAAAAATAATTAAAAAGAATGATCATTTAAGAGAGAAACTGACCGCTAGGGTGAAAAAAGTTAAAGCACAACCATTGCCTTCCTTTACTACTCAAGGCATTATGATTGGGGAAATAAAAACTTTGATAGCAGCAGCAATCATCCTCTATCTAGCACCAGAGGTACATAGAGGAAATAGCTTGCTCTTAAACTGGGGATGGTTTTTGATGAGAATAGTTGCTTTTGATTTTTGTTTTTATGTAACCCATTGGCTATTTCATAGAAAATTTTTGCAGAAAATACATCTGAAACATCATCAGTTTGCCGATTGCTCAAGTTTTGTGGCTGGTCATAAAAGTTTGACCGAATATATCATTGTTACAATTATAGAAATTTTGCCTCTGCTACTATTCGGGTATGATCTCACCCAAATATGTGCATGGACTATCATTGGTAATGTTTATAACCTAGAAGGTCATAGTTCCTTATCAATATTGTTCGTGGGATCAGATTTTCACGATCTTCACCACACTTGTTTCAAGGGAAATTATGGTATTCAAGGATTTTGGGATAGAATATTCAACACACTGAATTCTTCTACAAAAAAAACAGGAATTATGTTCCCTGTGGCTTCTTTGGAGTCTATGACGATGAAATACAAGAATTCAGAACCTTAAGACCAAAATCAGAAATTAAAATGAACCCAGAATATTTTATGCAGATCGCACTAGAAGAAGCTAAAAAAGGAGATGCGCCTTATGGTGCAGTGATTGTCAAACATCAGGAAGTTGTGGCTGTAGCTCATAATACTGTCAAGGGAAATAGTGATCCATCAGCCCATGCAGAAATCAACGTTATTCGTAGTTTAACAGCTAAACTTAAAAGCCCCTCTTTAGAAGGTTATAGCATATATACAACTGGCGAACCTTGTCCCATGTGTGCTACCGCTTGCGTGTGGGCAGGTATATCTGAAATTGTCTATGGTGCTTCCATTCAAGATTTAATTTCAGTCAATCAATCACAAATTGATATTACTTGTGAAGAGGTCATTGCTAAGTCATTTAGAAATATCAAAGTAACACGAGGTATTTTAAAGCATGAATGTTTAGAACTATTTAATTTATCTTAAAGTTATAGGGTACATTAAACTAAGTTAACATACCCTAACAAAGATAATTATTTAACTAAGTAGGTAGGCAGGAAAAAACCACACTATATTACTAAAGGTCAATAGGGCGGAAATCCTTACCAATGACCAATGACAAAGGACAAATGACGACCCCTACCAGTTAACTTTATTTACGCCCACTTACTTAATGTGTGTTTTTTACAGTTAGCAATACAACCTACAAAGATGCTGCACCAGTAGCAACTAAACGCTTAAACAAAGCCTCTGACCAGCCAGTTTCTCTCAATACAGCAGACCTAGCAACTTCTACATAAGCTTGCTCAATAAAAGCTAGGTCGATCATACAAATTTTACCCAGGGACTCTTGTAATTCCTCTGGTTTAGCATGGGATTTTAAGGTTTTGCCAACTTCATGAACCACAACTCCCATCGCTGGAACCACATACTGAGGGACAATGCCAATCTTCACATGAATAACGCCAATATGCCAGCGACATTTAGCATATTCAGTACCCCAGTCATCCATCCCGGTAAACATTTGATGAAACCATTGAATAAATGTTTCATGTAGGCGGTGAACACGTCCCTCAGTCTGATTTAAGATGGCATTCATTTCTTGATCACGCCCTAGATAAGCATAAAAATGATCTGCCATTTGTGGAGCAATCTCTAGACCCCATTCTGCATTTGACTTCAAAATAGACTTATCTTCGGGAGTCAAACCAACACGTTGTTCCAGAGTTTTCAAGAAAGCGAGAGTCTCGATAGCCATAATTAATCCTCAATAATCGGTAAATGGAATTTAGTTAAGCTTTTTTACTTGAGGCATCCGGTATAAAAATATCGAATATTTGCCACTGATTTCGTTTCCTAGATGTATAACTATCTACTTCGCAGGAAACCCACTAAGCTTTTGAAAAATGACTGACTTAGTGTTTGTTTTTCGGGAGGTTCTTTCACGGTTGCTAAACTGACTGCGGGAGCAGAATTTTCCAAAGTTGGTGTGGAAGTAGCAACCATAAAATGTTCCTCTACCAAGCCAACTACAATTAGCCGGAAAGCGATTTGCAGCACGGTTTCTACAGATACTCTCAGATGAGTAGCAATGTTATGTAGGGATATTTCACCGTTGACAAATTCCCACAATTGCCATTCCTGGGCATTTAGCTGTATCTGAGGCTGTTTTGCAATCAAACTTGATAAACCTGAAGTTGCATCTGGTAATTTGTCTGCTAAAGCTGTCCAGTTTCGCAGCGATCGCAAGCCCATCAGTATAACCTCAGTTGCTGACATACTCAAACCCGTCATCTCTGCTATGGGCAAATTTGTTGTGGGTTTAAATGTAAAGGAACCATCCTCGGCTTGAAATAAGCTAGATATTTGCCGTATGACTTGAGTTTTAAATAACTGTTTCAATTGTTCGGCTTCTAACAATCCTTGGGACTTTAAAGATAACCCCAGAGGTGTGTTGATGAAAGTGGGACAAATTTGAGTTACCCTAGAAATCACGCGTTCGCTGATCCAACCGCGTTGAGCAATCATTAATGTCAGCCCTTTTTCATCTAAGCGATCAGCTGCGGCAATTACACGACCTTGATGTAGCCAGATATAGTAATGTTGTATTTTACTATTTGCCGAAGGTAATTCTATGGCAAGGAGTCCGGTCTTTTTTCCGTGATCTAAAAAGTGAAGTAATTCCGGTAAAGAAAAATCTGTAAAATTACCAGTAATAGCCATAATATTTCTTCTCTTAACTGGTTGAAAACGTTAATTAAGCTACAGAACTTTGCATCAAATGATGTACTAAAACAATCACCGCATTAGCCACAGAGTCTCTTTGCATTGGGTTAACTTTCACCATAGGGGGTAGATGATTCTCATCCATATATCCCAAAGCCAAAAACACATCTTCTTCAGACCAAGCGTCAGGAAAGTCAGTATGGGTGAGACCAATAATCATCGGAATCTGCACCCGTTGATTCATAAAGGTAATAATTTTACGTGCTTGACGGAAATCTCTAGGTCGATGTGCTGCTACCAGTACGATATAAGCGTGAGCCTTACGAATCAAAATATCCCACATAAAATCAAAGCGAGACTGACCAGGTGTACCATAAAGGTGCAACGCCATATCAGGGCTAAATTGTAACCGCCCAAAGTCAAGAGCAACAGTAGTCTTTTGCTTTAGCAAAGCTGTTTCATCAGTTGCTAAAGTATCTGTATCTACTACGTCAATTTCACTGATAGAACGGATAAAAGTAGACTTACCAGCACCTACAGTTCCTGTGACAATCAAACGCATGTTTTCCATGCTTTTTTAACCCATTAACAAACAAAGAATGATTAATCACTGGTGACTGCATTTAAAGTTGTGATTTGCCAATTTCCCGTTAACAAGACCTACGGAAACAGGCTGCTAAATACAGATAATTACAATCAGTAGCTAGGGGTAAATAAATCGAAGTTTGTAGTCAGGACTGAAGTCCTGATAACCCCGGCTCCGAGCGATGAATTGCTCACTACAAACTAGGATTTTATTGGTGTTTTAATCATTTCTAGCTACTTAAACCTCGTTTATAACAACGCAAGGAGACTTGGATTGACTGCAACCTTAATTATGTCAAAATCAGCTTAAGTTCTGAGAGAACACGCTTGATTTCTAACATCAGTAATCCCTGTTTCGCAGTTTCACGAGCTAAGACGAGCAAGACAGCTTCTTCACCACAGCCGGTGAGAATACCAAACCCCTTATTACCTTCAACAAAGATGCGGTCAATATTCCCTCTCGATAATTCCAGCCCAATGCGTTCGCCCAACGAAAGCATTGAAGCTGACATTGCTGATACTCTTTCTTCATCCATCCCACCTGGTAAGCTTGTCCCTAAAGGTAGACCATCAGGAGTTACCAGGGCTGCTCCCTGAACGTCTGCTGTTGCAGTGACAAAATTCTGCAAAACCATGTTCAGCTTGTCCGCGTTGATTGCCATTTTTTTATGCTCCCCTGTTTTAAAAATTAGTCATATTTGGATTTGGGAATTTTACAAATCCCTAATCAGAGTTTTTATGCTATCGACTAATGTGTCTGTTACTCCTAAATAATTCAAGTCAAATACTTCGTAATTGTTCCCTCGAAGCAAGGATTCGTTCTTTGCCAAGTTCAATTACCTGCTAAATGAGTAGGGGATTGAACCTGAAAATATGGGTTTAAGTACGGTCAGAAATAGTCGAACTGGTTGAACTCGTCAGATAAATCTTTTTTCAATCGGTTCGCTACCTGATTCAATTATGCTTAAGTAAACATGAAACTAAAACCGAGGAAATACGTATTTTATTGAAAATATTACAAATCTACATTAAGTAGATTCTATGGACAGCTATTAATTCTTTGTAATTCTATCCTGATCAAACTAAAAGCATGGAAGTATGCTAACATATAAATGTCTCTTTTACTTAATATTTTTTGAGTGATGACTCATCTATAATTAAGAAAAGTTAAGTTTGCTAATTACTTGGTCTCTATCAAATATTCTAATTGTTAATATTTTTAACTATCTTGCTCTAAATAACCTAAAAATGTATTGGCGATAATAGCCGCTTGAGTGCGATCGCGCAAATTCAACCGATTTAAAATATTAGTGACATGATTCTTAACAGTCCCCTCAGATATATAAAGTTGTTGGGAAATTTCTCGATTATTAGCACCTACAGCAATTAACCGCAAAACCTCTTTTTCTCTAGGAGTAAGTTCAGTCAAATTAGGTGGTACAGGAGGTAACTCTGTTGGTGTAACCTGGGAAAACTGAGTTACAAGTTTTTTGACTATTCCAGGGCCTAGCTGTGTATAGCCTTTATAAACTGCACGAATAGCCACGGCTAATTCTTCTGATGGTGTATCTTTGAGCAAATAACCCATTGCTCCATTCTGTAAAGCAGCTTTGACATATTCATCATCATCAAAAGTTGTCAAGACTAAAATTTTAATGCCTGCACAACGTTTTTGAATTTCTCGCGTAGCTGCAACCCCATCCATAATGGGCATTCTGATATCCATAAGTATCACATCAGGTTGTGTTTGTTCACTCAAATGAATTGCTTGTTCGCCATTTTCTGCTTCACCAATTATTTCTAAATCTGGTTCTAGTTCTAATAAGGCTTTTAATCCTTGACGAATTAAGTTTTGGTCATCTACTAATAAAACTTTAATCATCTTGTCAAGCTCAATAAAGGAATATTAACTATAATTTCACAACCAGAACCAGGAGTACTATTAATTTGAAATTCGCCTCCCAGTGCTAAGGTGCGATCTCGCATACTTTGCAGTCCGAAACCAGTAGTATTCTGCATAATATCAAAACCTTTACCATTATCTTCAATAATCAAGCGGAAACTTCCTTTATTTGTAGTAATTTCTAGTTTCACTTCTGATGCAATCGCATATTTAGAAATGTTTGTCAATGATTCTTGGATAATCCGGTAAATAGAGATAATAATGTCAGATGGTAGAGAATATTCTAGATTAATGTGGCAAGTTGGTGAAATGCCATTGGAGCGGTGAAAATCTTCTAAAAGACTAGCGATCGCTTGTTCTAAAGTCTGTCCTTGCAAAGGATTATAACGCATAGTAGAAACCGACTGACGCACATCATTTAGGGATTTAGAACCAAGTTCCTTCGCTCTAGCTAAAAATGCTTGGGCTTTAACCGGGTGAGATTGCCATAATTTTAAAGCAGTTTCTAATTGCAAATTTAAAGCTGTCAAAGAGTGTCCCAATGAATCATGTATTTCCCTAGCAATGCGGTTGCGTTCTTCCAAAGTCGCTTGATTTTCAATTTTTAAAGCATATTGCCGGAGTTTTTCGTTAGCAATGGCTAGCTTTTCTCTACTTTGGCGTTCAGATATAACTGTATTCATCAACAATAATATAAAAATTAAACTTAAGCCAAATATCAGTGCCAAGCTCAGAGGAAAAAACCGAAAGCGCTCTTGTGCATATGGTGGTAGGGGAGGTTTAGGAAAGCGATGTTGTAGTGTTAATAAAAATAAACTAAAGGATATACTCGTAACTAATAAACGTCCAGGTAATTGAAATATTAGGCAACTGCGAGTTACTAAAATTATGTAAAGAAAAGGAAATAATCTCGCAACTCTCCCCCCAAAGAATCCAGTTGTGACAATCAAAAAAATTTCACTTGTCGTATAAATTATTTTACTTAAGTAGTTACTAGTCGGTAATCTTAAGCCCATGATCCCAAAAATAATCAGACTAAAAATAGTCAGTTCTGGGAACCTGGCATTAAAGCGTGGGGAAGGAGATGGTAGGGCAGCTGTAAAAACAGCGATCGCTAATAATACCCACTCCAAATACAGCAAAAATCGAAAAGGATGATTGTTAAATTGAATAGGACGACTCATGGAATTTGAGATGTTTATTTTTGGGGATACTAGAGATTTTGGTTGATATTCAATTTCATCAACCCAAATTTATTTTCTATCTATAGAGTAATTTATATGTAATTACCAATGACAATTTTCGGTAATGAATCGTGACTAAAGTCATGGGTGTAATCGTGACTTTATGCTCATGTCAGTGTGATTGGGGATTTCTTATGATGGTGACATCCAACCAGGAAACTACACGAAATCAACTATGAAACTCAAACCATTATCACTGCTCGCTGGAGCGATCGCTTGAGGGGGCGACAAAGAAGTTAAAGAGGCTGCTGTATAAGCATCATAGCCATCACCCCCTGCTGATAAAATGCCTGCTTATTGCGAACGGCAGCCATCATTTCCAAGACCAAATCCTGACACCCATTCAGCGAAATTATCCAATTGTATCCGTATAAGCCTATCCAGAAAGCACTATGTCTTTTTCTGTTTCTGTTCAAATCACTTGGACGACAGACATAAGATTGTTGTCTAGAAAATTGAGTTTTTTGACCTTGTAACCATGCAGAAGTCATTGCTATAGCAATTAATAAAATCAGACGGACAAGCCTATCAGGAGAAGCTTGAGAACCTTCTAGATTATAGCCACCAGTTTTACAGTCTTTAAACATAGCCTCAATCCCAAAACGTTGACCATATATTTTGACAGTCGTTGATACATCTGTCAGATTAGTTGATAAATACCAAGGCTCTTTCTCTTGTTTGCCACGATATTTTCGTTTCCAATAAACTGCTAAATTACAACGACCAAACCCTTTATTTTGTGTGAGATTGACATCAGGATAAAATCGGCGGTCACCGGGAGAAAGTGGAATCGTATGTAGCGGTTGAAAATCTTGCCTTTTTTTCCGAAAAGTAGTGTCCTTTTTTTGTCGAAAAACATACTTTAAACCTTGACGGTGCAACCAACTGGCTAATTCAATCCCATGAAATTCTCTATCCCCAATCACCACTAATTGATAATGTTTCAAGAGCCGGATTACCGGGCGTAATACCTTTTGTTGTTCTTGCAGGTTACTGCAACCATCTTTGTTAAGTAAACACCAATATATTGGCAATGCCCTTTTTTGATAAATCACGCTCACCATCAAAATATTATTGTCTTTCCATTGGGTTCTATCCAGGGCAATAATCAATTGTGATTTGGGTTTGATTAGACGTGATAATATTTCTTCAATAATGGGAAACCATAGTAGCACTACACTCAACGCATTCGATTTGAGAAATCTTTGTAAGTGACGACGACGGCTATTTTGTTGTATTGGTAAAGGTATAGTAGCAGCCAATCTTTCTATTTTTACTTGTTTCTGACTTTGTAGCAACCA
>NZ_CP007203.1:2775627-2783363 GCF_000340565.2 Nodularia spumigena CCY9414 | reverse complement strand
TGGTGTTGTTGGTAATATTGTAACTACCAATGTCCAGTTTTTTCCAGGTGTTACCGGATAGTCCTAGTTCAGTTTTATCAGCAGAGATAGTGAATTCATTTGTGACATTTTGGGAGGCGGCGGAAAGAGCGTATTCGTTGCTATTACCGTTGATGTTGACGCTGATGTTATTCTGATTCTCGTAGAGTTGGATATTGCGGAACTGACCATTACTATCAGGTGAGGCTACATCATGGTCATTGGCAAAGGTGAGGTAGTTGAAATCTCCGGTGAAGTAATCTCCTACGGTAATACTGTAAGATTGCCAACCAGAACCAGTGCTATAGTTTTTAAAGTTATTTAGTCCCCAATTTTGAGTTCCACTGAGTTGGAATAAGTTTTGGGGGTTATTGACTACATCATTGTCAGTATCAAAACCAATACCGTGAATTTCTCCTCGTTTGCTGCTTTGGAATTCAAATTCCAGGATGGTGTTGTTGGTAATATTGTAACTACCAATGTCCAGTTTTTTCCAGGTGTTACCGGATAGTCCTAGTTCAGTTTTATCAGCCGAGATGGTGAATTCATCTGTGACATCTTGGGAGGCGGCGGAAAGAGCGTATTCGTTGCTATTACCGTTGATGTTGACGCTGAGGTTTTTATTCTCGTAGAGTTGGATATTGCGGAACTGACCATTACTATCAGGTGAGGCTACATCATGGTCATTGGCAAAGGTGAGATAGTTGAAATTGCCCGTGAAGTAATCTCCTACGGTAATACTGTAAGATTGCCAACCAGAACCAGTGCTATAGTTTTTAAAGTTATTTAGTCCCCAATTTTGAGTTCCACTGAGTTGGAATAAGTTTTGGGGGTTATTGATGACATCATTGTCAGTATCAAAACCAATTCCGTGAATTTCTCCTCGTTTGCTGCTTTGGAATTCAAATTCCAGGATGGTGTTGTTGGTAATATTGTAACTACCAATGTCCAGTTTTTTCCAGGTGTTACCTGCAAGTCCTAATTGAGTTTTATCAGCCGAGATGGTGAATTCATCTGTGACATTTTGAGAGGCGGCGGAAAGAGCGTATTCGTTGCTACTACCGTTGATGTTTAAAATGACTTTATTTACATCATCATTTTCAATGGTTCCTGTGGCGGTAGCAGTGGTGATAGTTGCTGCATTACTAGGGTTGGATAGGGTGACAGTGAAGGTTTCATCTGCTTCAATGCTGGTATCACCACTGACGTTAACTGTGATGATCTTGGAGGTTTCGTTAGCTGCAAAGGTGACAGTACCTGTTGGTAATGTTCCTCCAAAGTCGGCGGCGTTGGCGGGATTGGCTCCTGTGCCTGTAACTGCCCACTTGACAGTATTTATACCCGTGGTGTTACCAGAACGGGTGACGCTGAAGGTGAAGGCTTTGCTTCCAGAGTTACCTTCTGTTTGCACCGCGTTGCTGGGGGCGATCGCTAAGGTTGAAGGTACACTCTTGTAGTCGAAGTAGCTGGCTGTTAGACTTAAGTCTGTGCGATTTCTAATAATGGCGATGATTTCATCGATTTCGGTTCCGGGTTTGTCGATTAAAATTTGAGTATCTGTACCGGAAACACTAAGAAGATAATCTACACCTGCTTTGAGTTGAATAATATCGCCTTCAGCCTCATTAAAGTCGGCGATTTCGGCATAGTCGTTATTACCGTTTGTGGCAGCGTTGCCGTCATCATAACCTATCCAAGTGGCATCACCAATGATGAAGCGATCGCTCCCACTGCCTCCTGATATGTAGTCTATTTCCCCACTATCACCCCCACCATTGAGGATGTCATTACCACTCCCACCATCAAGGTAATCGTCATCACCCCCACCATTGATGGTGTCGTTACCATCTTGACCAATGAGGTAATCATTTCCTGCATGACCTGAGATGGTGTCATCACCATCTTCACCATAAATGGTGTCATTTCCTGCATCGCCATTGATGGTGTCATTACCACTCCCACCAATAAGGTAATCGTCATCACCCCCACCATTGATGGTGTCGTTACCATCTTCACCATAGAGGTAATCACTTCCGGCATTACCTGAGATGGTGTCATTTCCCGCACCACCACTTATATAATAATCACTGGTGGGACTTCCGACGATGATGTCATCAAAGTTAGTACCTCTGAAGTAGTCAAAGTTTTCAATGGAGGTGAATGTATCGGTTTCTGTTCCCACAACAATACTGCCATTAACTGTGGCACTGTCATAGGTCATCGTTAATCCCACTAAGCGGTCACTATAGTCCGCAGCATACCTGTCAGTACCACTCCCGCCATTGATGGTGTCGTTGCCAGCATCACTGATAATGGTGTCATCACCATCACCACCATTGAGGATGTCATTACCATCACCACCAGAAAGGGAATCATTTCCTGCATCGCCATTGAGGATGTCATTACCACTCCCACCATCAAGGTAATCGTCATCACCCCCACCATTGATGGTGTCGTTACCATCTTGACCAATGAGGTAATCATTTCCTGCATGACCTGAGATGGTGTCATCACCACTCCCACCATAAATGGTGTCATTTCCTGCATCGCCATTGATGGTGTCATTACCACTCGCACCATCAAGGTAATCGTCATCACCCCCACCATTGATGGTGTCGTTACCATCTTCACCATAGAGGTAATCACCTCCTGCATTACCTGAGATGGTGTCATTTCCCGCACCACCACTTATATAATAATCACTGGTGGGACTTCCGACGATGATGTCATCAAAGTTAGTACCTCTGAAGGAGTCAAAGTTTTCAATGGAGGTGAATGTATCGGTTTCTGTTCCCACAACAATACTGCCATTACCTGTGGCACTGTCATAGGTCATGGTTAATCCCACTAAGCGGTCACTATAGTCCGCAGCATAATACCTGTCAGTACCACTCCCGCCATTGATGGTGTCGTTGCCAGCATCACTGCTAATGATGTCATCACCATCACCACCATTGAGGATGTCATTACCACTCCCACCATCAAGGTAATCGTTATCACCCCCACCATTGATGGTGTCGTTACCATCTTCACCAATGAGGTAATCATTTCCTGCATGACCTGAGATGGTGTCATCACCACTCCCACCATCAAGGTAATCATTTCCTGCATCGCCATTGATGGTGTCATTACCACTCCCACCATCAAGGTAATCGTCATCACCCCCACCATTGATGGTGTCGTTACCATCTTCACCATAGAGGTAATCACCTCCTGCATTACCTGAGATGGTGTCATTTCCCGCACCACCACTTATATAATAATCACTGGTGGGAGTTCCAACGATGATGTCATCAAAGTTAGTACCTCTGAAGTAGTCAAAGTTTTCAATGGAGGTGAATGTATCGGTTTCTGTTCCCACAACAATACTGCCATTACCTGTGGCACTGTCATAGGTCATGGTTAATCCCACTAAGCGGTCACTATAGTCCGCAGCATACCTGTCACTACCACTCCCGCCATTGATGGTGTCGTTGCCAGCATCACTGCTAATGGTGTCATTTCCATCACCACCATTGAGGATGTCATTACCACTCCCACCATCAAGGTAATCGTCATCACCCCCACCATTGATGGTGTCGTTACCATCTTGACCAATGAGGTAATCATTTCCTGCATGACCTGAGATGGTGTCATCACCACTCCCACCATAAATGGTGTCATTTCCTGCATCGCCATTGATGGTGTCATTACCACTCGCACCATCAAGGTAATCGTCATCACCCCCACCATTGATGGTGTCGTTACCATCTTCACCATAGAGGTAATCACCTCCTGCATTACCTGAGATGGTGTCATTTCCCGCACCACCACTTATATAATAATCACTGGTGGGAGTTCCGACGATGATGTCATCAAAGTTAGTACCTCTGAAGGAGTCAAAGTTTTCAATGGAGGTGAATGTATCGGTTTCTGTTCCCACAACAATACTGCCATTACCTGTGGCACTGTCATAGGTCATGGTTAATCCCACTAAGCGGTCACTATAGTCCGCAGCATAATACCTGTCAGTACCACTCCCGCCATTGATGGTGTCGTTGCCAGCATCACTGATAATGGTGTCATCACCATCACCACCATTGAGGATGTCATTACCATCACCACCAGAAAGGGAATCATTTCCTGCATCGCCATTGAGGATGTCATTACCACTCCCACCATCAAGGTAATCGTCATCACCCCCACCATTGATGGTGTCGTTACCATCTTGACCAATGAGGTAATCATTTCCTGCATGACCTGAGATGGTGTCATCACCATCTTCACCATAAATGGTGTCATTTCCTGCATCGCCATTGATGGTGTCATTACCACTCCCACCAATAAGGTAATCGTCATCACCCCCACCATTGATGGTGTCGTTACCATCTTCACCATAGAGGTAATCACTTCCTGCTAATCCTTCAATTAAATCATCTTGATCTGTGCCGGTAATATAATCATTCCCCTGGGTTCCCTGGAAATTCTGCTGCTCGACCTCGATCATCTGCCCATCTAAAGTGATTACAGCCCAGTCATTTTCTGTTCTGAAATGCTGTAACTGGTCATTTGAAAGACTTTCACCCAACACCAGCGCCGCAAAAATAGCCCCTTCATCTCCAGCGCTATCTGTGAGGTTAATTTGAGCATCTACAAAATGCCCAATTTCTTCTAACAGGGTACTAACCAAGTTTTCTGGTGTGGCAGTTGCAACATAATTAGCTGATAAATAAATCTTATTTGTGTTACTGGCATAAGCTGCATTCGCACCACCAAGAATACTACTATCAAGAATTTCTATTTGGGGAAGTTGACTAAAATCACCAGCTTGCCATTGTAAACGCAGACTCTGCGCGACACTGCGGTCGTATTGTGTGCCAAAAGCAGTATCAAACAGATTCCAGAATTTATCTACACCAGACAAGGCAGTGAGTTCGTTGTAGGTCAGCGTTAGCGCGGGTTGGAGTAAAAGATTCATAAATTTAATAGAAATTGTGAAATAAGAGACGCACGTGCGTAAAATCTCACATTAACAGAAACTTTTTATCTATCTAAAGATAGATTTTTCGTATGAAAACTAGAAGAATCGTTACGGATTTTTGAAGATACACGGGTCAAGTATAAACAGACTAAAATCCTTGCCGACTCGGAAAATACAGTAGATTAATGGGGCATTACTAAGCGATCGCTTTTGGAGAATGTGGGATGCGATCGCTGTGTTGGAGAATGTGGGATGAAGGGCGATCGCTTTTGGGAATGTGAGAGGGCGATCGCTTTGGTAAAATAGCAGAAGGCAAGATTAATGACATGAAATGATCGCACTCCTATCATTCCCGAATGCGATCGCTCCACTCACTGTAGGCAGCTTACCCAGGGGAATTGAGCAGCAGAGTTAGTCGTAATTCTTAGAATCCCCCAGCTTTAGTCGTAACCGTAGCTAGGGGAATATTCAAATACTAAATGCCCAAGTTTGTAGCAGCAGCACTGATTAAGGAATCAGGATGAGTGATGGGCAAATCACCTGTGATTTCCCAGAAGAACGCACCACCAATTCCCTGCTGTTTAACGTAATCAGTTTTGCCCAAAATTGATTCCTTATTTTCGTAGGTGCTGAACACCTGTGTTTGAGAACTGTAGATGTGGGGAACTTTGGCACTATCATCCCAGAAAGATTCATAGCCATCTGTCCCTAATAGATTATAGAGTTCCTGATAGGTGGGAAGATTGTCGCTACCAGTACCTGACTGAAATAGACCATCATTGTTGCTACCAGGATTAACTCCAGTCCAGGTGCGTCCATAAAGTGGAGCGCCCAAGACAATATCCTGAGCGGGAACCCCAGCATCCAGATAATGTTGAATTGCCCAATCAGTATTGACTTTGCTGGCGTTATAAGTGTTATCGTTTGTGCTTTTATACAAAGCCGCCTGATGGTTGGTGCTGTTCTCCCAAGAACCGTGGTAGTCATAAGTCATGACATTGATAAAGTCCACATAGTCGGAAGTTGCTTTCAAGTCTTGTGGGCTGAAATCGTAAGGGTTAACCGCATAATCAGATGCTGATAAGTGGTAAGGAGAACCAGAGAAAGCTGTAGTGAGGAGATATTGCTTGCCGTCATTTTGAGATGCTTGATTTATTTGTTGCCGCAATTGTGCCAGCAATTGGATGTAATTCTGATTTTCATTGGCTTCAGGAAACTCCCAGTCAATATCAATGCCATCAAATCCATTAGTCTTCATGAATTGGATAGCAGACTGAGCGAAGTTGGCTCTAGATGCTTGAGTATTTGCGGCTGATGGGAAATCTCCTTCTGCAGCACCGCCAATGGAAACGAGGATTTGCAGGTTGGGATTTTCAGCTTTGAGGGATTGAAGTAAATCAATATCTCCATTGAGTCCATCTGCATATAGACTAACGTTACCGTCTGGATCTACATCTGCAAAAGCGTAGAACAAATGGGTGAGTTGATTAACCGGAATTTCCTCTGGGTTAGTATTGCTATCAATTCGCCAAGAGGGTATGTATCCACCCAGAATATAATCTGGACTAACATCATCAGCTTCGTAGAGTTGGATATTGCGGAACTGACCATTACTATCAGGTGAGGCTACATCATGGTCATTGGCAAAGGTGAGATAGTTGAAATTGCCCGTGAAGTAATCTCCTACGGTAATACTGTAAGATTGCCAACCAGAACCAGTGCTATAGTTTTTAAAGTTATTTAGTCCCCAATTTTGAGTTCCACTGAGTTGGAATAAGTTTTGGGGGTTATTGACTACATCATTGTCAGTATCAAAACCAATTCCGTGAATTTCTCCTCGTTTGCTGCTTTGGAATTCAAATTCCAGGATGGTGTTATTGGTAATATTGTAACTACCAATGTCGAGTTTTTTCCAGGTGTTACCGGATAGTCCTAGTTCAGTTTTATCAGCAGAGATAGTGAATTCATTTGTGACATTTTGGGAGGCGGCGGAAAGAGCGTATTCGTTGCTATTACCGTTGATATTGACGCTGATGTTATTCTGATTCTCGTAGAGTTGGATATTGCGGAACTGACCATTACTATCAGGATTAAGTACATCATGGTCATTGGCAAAGGTGAGGTAGTTGAAATCTCCGGTGAAGTAATCTCCTACGGTAATACTGTAAGATTGCCAACCAGAACCAGTGCTATAGTTTTTAAAGTTATTTAGTCCCCAATTTTGAGTTCCACTGAGTTGGAATAAGTTTTGGGGGTTATTGACTACATCATTGTCAGTATCAAAACCAATACCGTGAATTTCTCCTCGTTTGCTGCTTTGGAATTCAAATTCCAGGATGGTGTTGTTGGTAATATTGTAACTACCAATGTCCAGTTTTTTCCAGGTGTTACCGGATAGTCCTAGTTCAGTTTTATCAGCAGAGATAGTGAATTCATTTGTGACATTTTGGGAGGCGGCGGAAAGAGCGTATTCGTTGCTATTACCGTTGATATTGACGCTGATGTTATTCTGATTCTCGTAGAGTTGGATATTGCGGAACTGACCATTACTATCAGGTGAGGCTACATCATGGTCATTGGCAAAGGTGAGGTAGTTGAAATCTCCGGTGAAGTAATCTCCTACGGTAATACTGTAAGATTGCCAACCAGAACCAGTGCTATAGTTTTTAAAGTTATTCAGTCCCCAATTTTGAGTTCCACTAAGTTGGAATAAGTTTTGGGGGTTATTGATGACATCATTGTCAGTATCAAAACCAAT
>NZ_CP007203.1:2774431-2775567 GCF_000340565.2 Nodularia spumigena CCY9414 | reverse complement strand
GCTTGTGATTTCGCCTGTATCCTCACTGTAACACATATGCCCCACCTCAAAGAAGCCTTTCAAGCCCGCATAGAGGTTAATAAAACCCAGCAAGGTTCCCAAGTCAGTTTGTCAATTTAACTCCCAGAGAAAACGCCAAAAAGAGGATTGGGGAGTTGACAAATGATTTTACATCTGTTAAAATAAAACCGATAAGGAAGAACTAGTTTCTAATACTCAAAGAAAATATTGCCAATCTAGCGTGCAGATTAACTCCCAGAGAACTATCTTCAAATCACTAGCTAAATGATTGCCCATTTAGAGTACAGATTAACTCCCAGAGAAAACGCCAAAAAGAGGATTGGGGAGTTGACAAATGATTTTACATCTGTTAAAATAAAACCGATAAGGAAGAACTAGTTTCTAATACTCAAAGAAAATATTGCCAATCTAGCGTGCAGATTAACTCCCAGAGAACTATCTTCAAATCACTAGCTAAATGATTGCCCATTTAGAGTACAGATTAACTCCCAGAGAAAACGCCAAAAAGAGGATTGGGGAGTTGACAAATGATTTTACATCTGTTAAAGTCAAATGGATGAGGAAGAACTAGGTTCTAATAATTGGAGAAAATACTGCCAATCTAGCGTGCAGATTAACTCCCAGAGAACTATCTTCAAATCACTAGCTAAATGATTGCCCATTTAGAGTACAGATTAACTCCCAGAGAAAACGCCAAAAAAGAGGATTGGGGAGTTGACAAATGATTTTACATCTGTTAAAGTCAAATGGATGAGGAAGAACTAGGTTCTAATAATTGGAGAAAATACTGCCAATCTAGCGTGCAGATATAGTAGATAGATTGGAAAACTGCGGTCATGTTCAGGATAGAAGTGGAAATGCCGCAGTTAGCATCAAAAATGAGCGGTGTTCTGCCTGTACATAGTATCAGATGGTTGAAGATTGTCAGGATTTATTCCAACCGTTCAGTATTACCTATTTTTATCCAACCTTCTTGTTCCCCTTGTGTGCGAATCTTTTGCCAATTTTTATCCTGACTTTCCTCCAGTACAATCAGTTCTTCATTAACACCAACTCCAGCAATACGTTCAGCATCCATACTGGGTTCAACTCGCACACTCAAGCCTTCAGTCCAA
>NZ_CP007203.1:2772566-2774371 GCF_000340565.2 Nodularia spumigena CCY9414 | reverse complement strand
TAGAATTTTAAAGCATCTTCGTAGCGTTCTAAAGCTTGGTCACTACGTTTGAGAAACTGCAAAACATCGCCAATGGCTTTTAATGTATTAGCTTCACCCAAGCGAGCGCCTATATCGCGGTAGAATTTTAAAGCATCTTCGTAGCGTTCTAAAGCTTGGTCACTACGTTTGAGAAACTGCAAAACATCGCCAATGGCTTTTAATGTATTAGCTTCACCCAAGCGAGCGCCTATATCGCGGTAGAATTTTAAAGCATCTTCGTAGCGTTCTAAAGCTTGGTCACGTCGGTCTAGAAACTGCAAAACATCGCCAATGGCTTTTAATGTATTTGCTTCACCCAAGCGATCGCCTATATCGCGGTAGAATTTTAAAGCATCTTCGTAGCGTTCTAAAGCTTGGTCACTACGTTTGAGAAACTGCAAAACATCGCCAATGGCTATTAATGTATTTGCTTCACCCAAGCGAGCGCCTATATCGCGGTAGAATTTTAAAGCATCTTCGTAGCGTTCTAAAGCTTGGTCACGTCGGTCTAGAAACTGCAAAACATCGCCAATGGCTTTTAATGTATTTGCTTCACCCAAGCGATCGCCTATATCGCGGTAGAATTTTAAAGCATCTTCGTAGCGTTCTAAAGCTTGGTCACTACGTTTGAGAAACTGCAAAACATCGCCAATGGCTTTTAATGTATTAGCTTCACCCAAGCGAGCGCCTATATCGCGGTACGAATTTTAAACCGCATCTTCCGTTAGCGGTTCTAAAGGCCTTCGGTCACCTACGGTTNTAAGAAACTGCCAAAACTAGTCGCAAGTTGGGCTTTTAATGTATTTGCTTCACCCAAGCGATCGCCTATATCGCGGTAGAATTTTAAAGCATCTTCGTAGCGTTCTAAAGCTTGGTCACTACGTTTGAGAAACTGCAAAACATCGCCAATGGCTATTAATGTATTTGCTTCACCCAAGCGAGCGCCTATATCGCGGTAGAATTTTAAAGCATCTTCGTAGCGTTCTAAAGCTTGGTCACGTCGGTCTAGAAACTGCAAAACATCGCCAATGGCTTTTAATGTATTTGCTTCACCCAAGCGATCGCCTATATCGCGGTAGAATTTTAAAGCATCTTCGTAGCGTTCTAAAGCTTGGTCACTACGTTTGAGAAACTGCAAAACATCGCCAATGGCTTTTAATGTATTAGCTTCACCCAAGCGAGCGCCTATATCGCGGTAGAATTTTAAAGCATCTTCGTAGCGTTCTAAAGCTTGGTCACTACGTTTGAGAAACTGCAAAACATCGCCAATGGCTTTTAATGTATTAGCTTCACCCAAGCGAGCGCCTATATCGCGGTAGAATTTTAAAGCATCTTCGTAGCGTTCTAAAGCTTGGTCACGTCGGTCTAGAAACTGCAAAACATCGCCAATGGCTTTTAATGTATTTGCTTCACCCAAGCGATCGCCTATATCGCGGTAGAATTTTAAAGCATCTTCGTAGCGTTCTAAAGCTTGGTCACTACGTTTGAGAAACTGCAAAACATCGCCAATGGCTATTAATGTATTTGCTTCACCCAAGCGAGCGCCTATATCGCGGTAGAATTTTAAAGCATCTTCGTAGCGTTCTAAAGCTTGGTCACGTCGGTCTAGAAACTGCAAAACATCGCCAATGGCTTTTAATGTATTTGCTTCACCCAAGCGATCGCCTATATCGCGGTAGAATTTTAAAGCATCTTCGTAGCGTTCTAAAGCTTGGTCACTACGTTTGAGAAACTGCAAAACATCGCCATGGCTATTAATGTATTTGCTTCACCCAAGCGAGCGC
>NZ_CP007203.1:2771696-2772506 GCF_000340565.2 Nodularia spumigena CCY9414 | reverse complement strand
TCAAAGAAGTTTCCTGTAGAAGAGAAGTATTCATTGATAGATCAAATTCGTCGTTCATCTCGTTCTGTTTGTGCAAATCTTGCAGAAGCATGGAGAAAGCGTCGTTATGAAGCAGCTTTTGTAGCTAAACTAAGTGATTCTGAGTCCGAGGCAGCAGAAACGCAAACTTGGCTTAAGTTCGCGGTTAAATGTAATTATTTAGACGTGGAAACAGGTAGAGAACTTTATGGAGCCTACAATCGCATTTTAAGCATTCTAGTAACTATTATCAACAACCCAACACCTTGGCTGTTAAAACGCTAATTCCCTCCCCCTGCGTCTTCTCCCCTGCTCCCTGCTCCCTGCCCCCCTGCCTCTTTTCCCCTGCGTCTTCTCCCCTGCTCCCTGCTCCCTGCCCCCCTGCATCTTTTCCCCTGCGTCTTCTCCCCTGCTCCCTGCTCCCTGCCCCCCTGCCTCTTTTCCCCTGCGTCTTCTCCCCTGCTCCCTGCTCCCTGCCCCCCTGCATCTTTTCCCCTGCGTCTTCTCCCCTGCTCCCTGCTCCCTGCCCCCCTGCATCTTTTCCCCTGCGTCTTCTCCCCTGCTCCCTGCTCCCTGCCCCCCTGCATCTTTTCCCCTGCGTCTTCTCCCCTGCTCCCTGCTCCCTGCCCCCCTGCATCTTTTCCCCTGCGTCTTCTCCCCTGCTCCCTGCTCCCTGCCCCCCTGCATCTTTTCCCCTGCGTCTTCTCCCCTGCTCCCTGCTCCCTGCCCCCCTGCATCTTTTCCCCTGCRTCTTCTCCCCTGATCCCTGCTCCCTGCCCCCCTGCAACTTTT
>NZ_CP007203.1:2771264-2771636 GCF_000340565.2 Nodularia spumigena CCY9414 | reverse complement strand
TCCCTGCTCCCTGCCCCCCTGCATCTTTTCCCCTGCGTCTTCTCCCCTGCTCCCTGCTCCCTGCCCCCCTGCATCTTTTCCCCTGCGTCTTCTCCCCTGCTCCCTGCTCCCTGCCCCCCTGCATCTTTTCCCCTGCGTCTTCTCCCCTGCTCCCTGCTCCCTGCCCCCCTGCATCTTTTCCCCTGCGTCTTCTCCCCTGCTCCCTGCTCCCTGCCCCCCTGCATCTTTTCCCCTGCGTCTTCTCCCCTGCTCCCTGCTCCCTGCCCCCCTGCATCTTTTCCCCTGCGTCTTCTCCCCTGCTCCCTGCTCCCTGCCCCCCTGCATCTTTTCCCCTGCGTCTTCTCCCCTGATCCCTGCTCCCTGCCCCCCTGC